>NZ_JBMJAR010000008.1:0-60547 GCF_049221845.1 Campylobacter sp. GB48 | reverse complement strand
TTTAAAAACTGCTTCTCTAAAATTATTTTCTATGTTTTCTTGATTTGTATACTCAGCTAAGAATTTTGTGTTTATAAATCTAGCTTCACCTTCAAAACGCGCTACATTAAAATCAACCCTAGCTTTAAATTCTGCCCTATCAAAATAGGCATTATCTTTAAAAACTGCTTCTCTAAAATTATTTTCTATGTTTTCTTGATTTGTATACTCAGCTAAGAATTTTGTTTCTATAAACCTAACTTCATCTTCAAATTTTGTTAAACAAAAGTCAACTTGATTACCAAAAATCGTGCTTGAAAAACTAACTTTTTTTTCAAAAATACATTGAATAAAACTAACTTTTCTATGAAAGCTAAATCCTCTAGCAATGATTTGATTTTTAAAAATACAGTCTATAAAAAATAATTCTATATTATTTTTTGTAAAATAAATATAATCGATTTCGCAGTTTGTTATAGTGATTTTATTTATTTGTTTTTGCTCTAGAATGTTTAAATCAATTTCGCTAATGTTGGAGTTGTGAATAGTTATTGTATTCTTATTTATTTTTACATTTATATCTTTGATGTTTTCTTGCACTAATATACCATAAGATTCTAGAAGCTTTTGCATTTATTTTGCCTTGTTTTATGTGTCTAGTAAATTATAAATTTTATCTAAAATGCTATAAGAAAAGCATAAAACATTCTTGATTTTATATCTTATGTTAAAATTGTATTTTATATCATCAAAAAAAGGAAAATCATGCAAGTGTTGCAAAAAATGTTTAAATTATTAGCTATTATAGCTTTTGTTTTTAGTGTAAATGCTAATGCATTAAGTGAGGGTAAAGAGTATATTACTTTAAAAACACCCATCCCAAATGCACAAAATTCACTGATAGAAATTTTTTCTTATCGTTGCATTCATTGCTATAATCATCATCAATTTCACACTCTAGCAAAAGTTAAAAAAGCTTTGCCAAATTTAAAATATGATCTTTTTTCAGTAAGTTCTATGAGTGAGTATGGTGGGGCTTTAAATGAGATGTTTGCATTGGCTTCTTTTAAAGAAAAAGCTTTAGGTTTAGATGTAACTAGTGAAAAAAGTCTTACTTATAAGCTTGCTGATGTGTATTTTGTAAGTCATTTTGAACAAAAGTTAAAATTAAATGATCTTGATTTATTTTACAAAATAGGTTTAAATGCTATCGGTGCTAGTAAAGAAGAATTGCAAAAATTTTTACAAACTAAAGAAGCTAAAGAGCTTTTAGCTGCTTATGATGTGGCTAATGAAATTTCAAGAAATTATGGCACGCCTGCTTTTGTAGTAAATGGCAAATATCAAATCAATCCTGAGTATATCACTTCTTTAGAAGAATTAATCCGTATAGTTAAAGAACTTTCTACTAAATAAATATGCAAAACATTATATCTTTAGTTTCAAGATATAATGTTTTATTTAAATAATAATAAATTATTATTTAATTTTTATTATTATTTAAGTTGAATTAGTATAAGCTAATATTGTTTATAAGATTTTTTTAATAATTAATTATAAACATATAAAGGAGGCTTAAATGCAAAATAGATTCAACATGTTCTTAGGTTCGGCTTTGTTGGCTGTTTTTGTTTTTGGTGTAAACGCAAATGCGCTTAGCGAAGGTAAAGAGTATATTACTTTAAAAACACCTATCCCAAATGCACAAAACTCTTTGATAGAAGTGTTTTCTTATCGTTGCACGCATTGTTATGATCATCATAAATTCAATACAATCTCAAAAGTTAAAGAAAAATTACCGCAATTAACTTATAAATTTTATCCTGTTAGTTCTATGGGCGATTATGGTAAGCAAGCTAATGAAATTTTTGCTTTTGCTGCTTTTAAAGATGAGCAAAATAAAGTAAGCCAAAGTGATAAAAATAGTTTAACTCATAAAGCTTCTGAAGCATATTTTAATGCTTATTTTAAGAAAAAACAAAGATGGGGAAATGGAACTAATCCTGAAGCGTTTTATGAGGTAGGATTAAAAGCAATTTCAGCAAGCAAAGAAGATTTAGATAATTTTTTAAAAACTCCTGAGGCTAGTGAAATTTTAAAATCTTACGAAAGTGCTAATGATATCTCTAAAAACTATGGCACACCTGCTTTTGTAGTAAATGGAAAATATCAAATCATACCACAAGCTATCACATCTCCACAAGCTTTGATAGAAATAACAGAAGAGTTAAGTAAGATGTAGTTTTTGGAGTATTTTATGAGTTCTTGTCCTGTTAGTAGAGTTAGTGCTTGGCAAAACACTAGAATGCCTTGGTTAATAATGGTTATAGCTATGATAAGTTTAACTTTCATAGCACACTTTTTGTTTCAAGAATACCTTTATATGGAGCCTTGTGAGCAGTGTGTTTATATAAGATTTGCTATGTTAACTATGGCTTTTGGTGGTATTTTAGCTTTGATAGATCCTAAAAATGATTATCTAAAAATTTTTGCATATACTTTTGTATTTTGGGGTATATGGCTTGGTATAGAGTATTGTATTACTCTTAATCATATTCATGAAGTAGTGCATTCAGAAAATCCTTTTGCTGGTGTTGATGGATGTAGAGAAATTCCTATATATCCTTTTAATTTACCATTGCATGAATGGGTGCCAGGATGGTTTTTACCAACAGGTGAGTGTGGCATGGATACACCTATAGTACCTGAAGATGTTTATGGTAGTTTAAATGCTTTTCAGAAATTTTTTGTTGGAACTCCTCCAAATTTTGAAGATGGGTTATATAGCAATGGTTGGTATTTGATTCCTAGTATGGAATTTATGAATATGGCGATTTGTTGCTTATTGGCTTTTGTTGTTTGTTTGGTGATTTTAGGAGGTATGTTTATTTCTTATGCATTTTCACATCCTAAGGCTAAAATTTATGCTTTGATTGTTTTGGTGTTTGTGATTATTCTTAAAATTTTAGGTGAGCCAAGTGTGCAAATGGCTTAGTAGTATTAAAAAAAGGAGAAAAAATGAAAATTAGTAAAATTGTAAGTAGTATTTTGCTTGCTAGTAGTATTGTTGTAGTTGCACCTAATGTTTCTTTAGCTATGGGTGGACCTAGTGGTGCTAGTATTAATTGGGAGATTCAAGGTAAAATTGGTGCTATAAAAATAAATCCTTATGGTTTATCCCCGCTTAGTGCTGTAATTATGGATGGTGGATATAAACTAAGTGATGTAAGTGTAACTATAATTCCAAAACCAAATGGACAGACTATATCTTATAAGGTTAGCCCTAATAAAATTAAAACATATGGAGGAATTCCTGTTTTTGGACTTTATTCATCATATTTAAATACAGTAAAAGTAAGTTATACCAAAACTGCTTTTGGAAAAAGTGAAAAAGTAGTAGATGAGGTATATAAAATAGCAACTGGTGGGGTAAATATAGAAGCTAGTGGAAGTCTTATGCAAAGAGGTGTACCTTTTGAAAAAGTAGAAGTGATTAAAGTAGATAAAGGTTTTGAAGATAGATTGTATTTGGTTAATAATGCTCCAGGAAGACAAAGTGGAAAAGGTTCTCAAGCTGTATGGAATAACCCAGCAGGTGGTGCAATGGAGTGGGATGAGAATTCAAATGCATTTATCATTGACACTAAAGGTGAAATTCGTTGGTATTTAGATAGTGACAAATTAATGGATTGGGGTAATATTTATAAGCGTGGTATTATGATGGGTTTTCATCAAAATGAAGATGGGGCTTTGAGTTTTGGATTTGGTCAAAGATATGTTAAGTATGATTTAATGGGTAGAGAAATTTTTAATCGTATTTTACCTTCTTCTTATATAGACTTTTCTCATTCTATGGATGATATGCAAAATGGAAATTACCTTTTAAGGGTAGCTTCTACCAATGTTAAGCGTCCTGATGGTAAAAATGTGCGTTCAGTGCGTGATGTGATAGTAGAAGTTGATAAAAATGGCAATGTGGTAGATGAGTGGAGGCTTTTTGAAATTTTAGATCCATATAGAGCAAATATTATAAAAGCTTTAGATCAAGGCGCTGTTTGTTTGAATATTGATTCTAGTAAAGCAGGTGTTACTTTAAGTGATGAGGATTTAGCTAAAATGGATGCAAGTAATTCTTTTGGCGATATAGCAGGTACTGGAGTAGGGCGTAACTGGGCTCATGTAAATAGCGTAGATTATGATCCAAGTGATGATAGCATTATCATTTCAAGTCGTCATCAAAGCGCTATTATAAAAATAGGACGCGATAAAAAGGTAAAATGGATACTAGGAGCACATAAGGGCTGGGGAGAAAAATATAAAAAAGTACTTTTACAACCTATTGATAAAAATGGCAAAAAGATAGTTTGTGAGGATGAATATAGCAAATGCCCTGGTTATGAAAATGAAGACGGTGGTTTTGATTTTACATGGACACAGCATACTGCATTTAGAATAGATGAAAAATCTGATAAAAGATATATTTATATCACAGCTTTTGACAATGGTGATGCAAGGGGTATAGAACAACCTGCTTTTGCTTCGATGAAATACTCAAGAGCAGTTGTATATAAAATAGATCAAAAAAATAACACCGTAGAACAAATTTGGGAGTATGGTAAGCAAAGAGGCAATGAATGGTTTTCACCTGTCACTTCTTTAACTGAGTACCATAAAGATAAAAACTCTATAGTGGTTTATAGTGCTACTGCTGGAATGGCTTTTGATTTAAACAAAGGTGTTGCTTTGGGTGAACCAAGACCTGAAATAGATGAGTTTAAATGGGGAGCTAAAGAGCCTTCGGTACAAATTCGCTTTAGTGGAGCAAGTACTGGTTATCAAGCTATGCCTATTGATTTAGAAAAAGCATTTGAATGAGAAAAAAAGGGCTTTCTTTAAAGCCCTTTAATTTTTATAAATATCCTGCACCTAAAGCTAAGAAATAACCTACTATACAAGAAACAATTACACCAATTAAGCCTGGTAAGATAAAGCTATGATTGATAACAAATTTACCTATTTTTGTAGTGCCTGATCTATCAAATTGTATAGTTGCAAGATCGCTTGGATAAGTTGGTAAAATATAATATCCATAACAAGCTGCTGCAAAAGCGATAATAATGCCTGGTTCAACACCAATTCCTAGTGCAAGTGGGACAAATGCTGCGATTGCTGCTGCTTGAGAATTAACAAATTTAGAAATTAATAAAAGCATAACTGCATAAGTCCAAGGGTGTTCTATAACGATATTTCCTAAAGATTCTTTCATCATAGGAGTATGCACTGCAAACATGGTATCTGCCATCCAAGAAATTCCAAAAACAGCTACTAAAGCTATCATACCTGATTTAAAAATTTCATTTTTTGCAATTTTGCTTGCATCAAGTTTAGTAAAGATGATGAGTGCTGCACCTGCTAAAAGCATAAACATTTGAATTACTGCAACCATATTCATAGGTTTAGTAACACCTTTTGAAGTAAATTGTGGTCTAAGTTCTGGGAAGGCTCCAAGTATAGCTACTATTGCAATAGCGCCTAAGAAAATCCACATAGCTACCCATTGAATAGTTGGAAGTTTTTGACCAAGAAGAGTTTTGCTATCACCATAGATATATTCTCTTTGTTCTGGATCTTTGATTCTAGCTTGAAAATTCGCATCTTTATCAAGATCTTTTCCTCTAAACCAAGAAAAAATTCCTATAGCTAAAACACCTACCAAAGTAGAAGGTATAGTAATAGCAAGTAAATCCACATAACCATCAAAACCTGCTAAAGGATGTTTGTTGATTTCTGGATTTAAAAGCAGCGCTGTTAAGCTTACAACAGCAACTGAAACAGGGCTTGCGATGATACCAAGCTGAGAAGAAATACTAGAAGCGGCCATTGGTCTTTCTGGGCGTATGCCGTTTTTAATAGCAATGTCGTAAATAATAGGCATCATGGTATAAACAACATGTCCGGTTCCGCAAAGCATGGTTAAAATACAAGTTACAAAAGGTGCTAAGATGGTTAAAAATTTAGGATTTTTTCTTAAAACTCTTTCTGCTACTTGTAACATTACATCTAAACCACCGCTAGCTTGCAAGGTTGCACTAGCAACAACTACAGCTAAGATGGTAAGCATAACATCAATTGAAGGTTTTCCAGGTGCTACAGCAAAACCAAAACTTAAAACCAATAAACCTATACCGCCTAGTAAACCAAGAGCGATACCGCCTTTTTTTGCCCCATAAAAAAGACAAATAAGAACTACAGCTAGTTGGATACTAAATTGAGTGCCTTCGCTAAGGCTGGTTAGCATTTCCATACTCTCTCCTTGTTTGTAAAATATGCGAGAGTATAATGCAAGTTTTATTAATAGTAAATAAAATTTTTTATTATTTAAATAAATATTTACCAATATTTTGAATTTATTTGTCAAAATATTGGTTTTTTATCTATATATTACTGGTGATTTTTTAAAATTGTAAAAAGAATTTTACTGATTTTTTCGATAGAAGCTATTTCGCATTTTTCATCTGTTGAATGTGGGCTATATATATTTGGCCCTATAGAGCAACATTCTAGAGGTTGTTTTTCACTTATAATACCACATTCTAAACCAGCATGTATAGTGTAAAGTTTGGCGTTTGGATTTTCTTTTTTAAAATAACTTAGAATTTCTTCTCCAAATTTAGTATCTTTATTAGCCCAAGGTGGATAAAAATTTGCACTTGAAACTTCACAGCTTTGCATTTTAAAATAAGTTAAGGTTTCAAATTCTATATTTTTAAGCTCTTGTAAATCATTTGATCTTGCAAAAAATTCAAAATGAAATTTACCTTCTTTTTCATAAGCCAATGAAAGATTGATACTTGTTTGGACTAAATTTAGATGATGATTAAAAGTTCTAACACCTTGTGCAAAAGCATTGATAAGATTTAAAATGATTTGAGAGTTTTTATAATATGTTCTTTTGATTCTACCTAGATATTTTATTTTAAAATGATTATTTTCTTTTGGAGGATTTTTAAAAAATGCTACGATTTTAGCATGTTTTGGTATTGAATTTATTCTCTCGCCTGCTTTAAACTCGCAAAGTTCGCCTTGATTTTGAGTGATAAAGTAACTTGCTTCTTTGATAGAAGATTTGATGTTTTTAACAATATCAATCCCTGAATGTCCACCTTTAAAATCTATTGCCTCTATTTCATAGCATTCATCTTCTTTTTCATCTATTTCTAATTTCAAATTAGCAAAAATATCTACTCCGCCAGCACAACCTATAACAACTTCATCATCGCTTTCATGGTCTAAATTTAACAGCTTGTTTGAAATCAAAGTATGTGTAAGATTATTTGCTCCACAAAGGCCAACTTCCTCATCATTAGTAAAAAGACATTCGATATTTTCAAAGTCTTTTAAAGCTTGCATCATTAATGATACTCCTATGCCATTATCTGCACCTAAACTTGAGTTTTTAGCTTTTAAATATCCATTTTCTTCATACATTTGTATATTTGGAGCCTCTCCCATGCAAACCATATCATAATGGCTTTGTAAACAAATTTTTGGATTTCCTTTGTATGCGTGGATATTACCTGCATTATCAACGCTTACTTGACAGTTGTGACTTTTAGCAAAATCAATGAGAAAATTTTTTAATTCTTCGGTTTTAAAACTACAATGAGGTATTTGAGTAATTTGTTTAAAATTTTGTATAATTTCTTGCATAAATTTCTCCTTTTTATTGTAATTATGGCATATTTTTATATAGATGAGGTTTAAATGAAAATTTCTAAAAAGCAAATTAAATTATTAATAACCTTATTAAAAGAGCCAAAGAAATTTTTAATTGTGCTTTTTTTAGTCGCTTTCGCTTATATTTTAAATTATGATAGTGGTTCGTATATTAATGCTAAGGTAAGTCGTGTAGTAGATGGAGATACTATTGAGGCTAAATTTGAAAATGAAAAACTTAAAATCAGACTTTTTGGTATCGATGCACCTGAGAGTGATCAAGCCTATGGAAAAATGGCTACGCAATTTTTAAAAGCTATTGTATTAAATAAAGAAGTTGTTTTAAATGTAAAAGATGAGGATAAATATGGTAGAATTTTGGCCATTGTGTACCTAAATGATAAAGATATCAATCAAGTTATGGTTAAAAATGGTTTTGCTTGGGCTTATGAATATTATAGTGATTTATATGTAAATGAGCAAAACTATGCTAAAGAAAATAAAAAAGGTTTATGGGTAGATGAAAATCCTATAGAGCCTTATAAATGGCGTAAACAAATAAGATTAAAATAGGAAAAGAGATGTTTAAAAAAATATTTTTCATTGGATTTGTAGTATTGTTTTTTGGTGGCTGTTTTGTCAATGAAAGAGGAATTTCAAACCGCTTTTATGATGATTGTAAAGAATATTATGATGCAAGTGGGACTTACCATAAAGAATGCCCAAAGAATTGGGTGGATTTACCTTTAACCCCCGATTCCTTTTAAGGCCGCATTGAGTTCTTCTTGTGTTGTTTCTTGTTTAGCAGGTTCTTGTTGGTTTTGGTTGTTGTTTGTGGTGTTTTGACTCTGTTTAAGCTTAAATATATGATCTTCGGTTGTGACAACTTGAAAAGAAGCATCAAAAATTTTAATCTCATTCACAAAACCAACTACCTTAACTTCTCTTTTTCTTGAGTCATCACTAAATAAAGCACTTGCTTCAAGGTTTAGAATATCGCCAACTTTTAAAGGAGCATAAAAAAAGCTTCTTGAGCCTATTAAGACGCTAAATTCTTTATTGATTGCAGCTTGAGCTATATAATTTGCTGCATTAAATACAAAACCACTATGCACTAATCCTAGCTCATCTACTGCCATATCATGGGTTGTGATTAAGATACCTTTAGCAAAATTTTTTTCTATATGAGAAATGCTTCCTGCTAAAGTATTGTTTATCCCTGGACAAGTGATGAGTTCTGATTTAATGCGATTTAATTCTTCAGGATCTATCAATTCTTCTATGCTAACAGCACTTGCTGCTCTTGCCATTTTTACACCTTTAATTTAACATAAACTCTTTTTGGTGCTTCATAACCTTCGCAAGTTAAATTTGAGTCATTTTCATCTAAAAATTGATCTAAAGAAAAAGAATCAATCCATTGTGTTTTTCTTTGTTCTTCAAAATCAGTTTGTTTAGTTGCTATAACTTCAAATTCACTAAATCCAGCTCTATAACACCAATTTCTTAAACCCAATATCGACGGAATGAAAAAAATATTTGGTATTTTTGAATAAGTTTTTTGAGGAATGAGTGCAATTTCTCTTTCATCTTCTATATACATAGTATCTAAAAAGACTATACCATCTTTGTTTAAAGATTGCTTGAGCTGTTTTAGCATGGCTATAGGATCACTACGATGATAAATTACGCCAAGACAAAAAATCACATCAAATTTTATACCATAATTTGGCACATCAGCCACACCTAAAAGTTCATATTGTATAGGAGTTTTTGCAATAGAGTTTAAAAGTAAAAATTGTAAATAATACTTTATAGAAGGATCAAAACCTATGAGTTTTGAAGGATTAAATTTAAGCATTTTAAACATATAATAACCATTATTGCAGCCAATATCTGCAACTATTTTGCCTTTGATCTCTTGCATATATGGTTTTAATATATTAAATTTTATAAAACTTTGCCATTCTGTGTCTATAAATAAATCATTAATTTTAAAAGGTCCTTTGCGCCAAGGTTTTAATTCTAAGGCAATACTATTAATTTCATCATCTAAGCTTTTATCACAAAAAATATCAAAGCTATCATTTATAAGATAACTTGATTTTTGAATTTTGATACTAAGTTTTTGGATTTTTTCATATAAAGGATGTTTTAAAACTTGCTTTAACAAAGCACTATCTTGCATATTTTTCCTTGAAAAACTCCCTTATTTGGGAGTTTTTTTATTGAAGCAAACTTGCTAGTTTAGTTTGCAACATTACATTTGAGTGAGCATTTGCAAATAAAAATGCATTTTCTTTTAAGTAGTTTGCATTAAAATCATTGATATTTTGTGCTAAGTCATTATTTTGCAATTTGCTTTCAGCTTCTTTGGTATTAATGCTAGTTTGCAAAGATGAGTTGATGTTAGAATGGATAGCATTAATCCCAGCACCAATATCTGCGCGTAAAGAACCTACTTGATCTTGAAAATCGCGAATTCCATCTTGGTTTTCAAGGCTTAAGTTTGCTGTGCTTGGTTGATTTAAATTAATACTTTCAACCCCAGCTCCAACAACAAAATCCATACTTTGGAAGACATTTTTTCCATTAAAAGTTGCATTTGAAAATGCATCATTGATTGAACTTATAAGTTTATTTGCTTCGGCATTTAGCATACTTTTTTGTCTATCATTTAATGCAGCACTATTTGAGCGTACAGAAAGTTCATTAAGCCTATCTGCAGTGGCTGAGATATTGTTTAGTGCTGAGTCTGCAATTTGTAAAACACCTACTGAATCATAAGCATTTAAAATACCTTGATCTATAGTGCTATACTGACTTCTTAAAGAATCAGCTATGGCTAAATTTGCTTCGTCACTTCCATCTATAGCACGCATTGTGGCTATATTTTCTAAAGCTTTTTCTTGGCTTTTTTGAGCTTGATTTAAGTAATGGTTTTGTTGAGTTGTTCCTATATCGCCTATTTTCATCTTTGACTCCTTTTAAAGACTTGTTTTATTATATCACTTTTTTGTCTTAAAATTTAAAAAAAACAAAATTACTTGTGATAACATGATAATTTTCATCACAACTTCACTTGCACCATGAATTTTTATAAATTCTTGAGTCTTAGTTGCTTCTTCTCCTAAGCTTTGTGCTTCTAAAACATAAGCAGTGAAGTAAAATACAAAAAGCAAACTTAGTGCCAAAATGATTAAAGAAAGCATAAATTTTGAAAAATTTATTTTAAAAGTTAAATTTTTATCCTTAAATGAGAAAATTTCCATTAAAATAGATAAAACACTTACACCTAGCAAAACATAACCAAATTGCACAAAAATGTGTGTCATTAAAAGCCCACTTTGAAAATGAGTTAAAACCCCTTCGCCTATGAATTTAGCAGGATAAAATATAGTCGGAGCTAAAAATACACCTATGCTAATTTCAATCCCAATTAAACTTGCTAGTAAAAATAAATATATTGATTTCATATTTTCTCCTATAAAAAGATAATTATAGTCTAATTTTTTAAATTCCACGCAACAAAGGCTCTATCAAATCCATTATAATCTTGATAAAAAGCAGCCTTGAAGCCATTTTCCTCTAAAATTTTATTTAAAATTGCTTTTTGATCATAACCAAACTCACATGCTAAGACTTTTGTGTTGTGATTTTTAGCAAAAAGGATAATTTCATGTAAAATTTCCCAACCTTTATCCCCGCCAAATAAAGCATTATGTGGTTCATTTTGCACCCATTTATCCAAAGGATAATTATTTTTTATATAAGGAGGATTGGAAAAAATAAAGTCAAAATTTCCTTGCATAGTTTTAAAATCACAAAGTTGAAAATTAACTAAATTTGAAGCATTATGAAAATCTGCATTTTTTTTAGCAAGATCTAGTGCTTTTGGATTAATATCGCAAGCTTGTATGAAAATTTGCTTTAACTTTGCTAGAGAGATACTTAAAATTCCACTCCCAAAGCCAATTTCAAGTATATTTTCAAAAGAGTTATGATCTAAAATTTCTAAGCATCTTTCAAGTAATATTTCACTATCAAAACGCGGTATTAAAACCCCTTTTTCAATAAAAAAATCTAAACCATAAAATTGCGTTTTTTGAAATAAATATTCAAAAGGCTCGCCATTTAAAAACCTATCTACATATTCTAAAAAAACTTTTTCATCAATTTGAAATTCAGGATTTAAAAAAATCCAAGCCTTGTCTTTTTGCAAAAGCTCACAAAGAATAAAAAGTATATATTCTTTGTGAGTAGGATCTTTTGCGTAAGCTTGCTTTAAGGCCTGTTTGATTGAAATCATTGCAAAGCTTTGATTCTATCATAAATGCAAGGATGACTTAGATGAAAGAAAGTATAAATTTTACTTGTTTTAACAAAGGCCTTATTTTCTTTTGCTAAAGCTATGAGGGCATTTTTCATATCTTCTTTAGAACTTAGTTTTGCTCCATGTAAGTCAGCATTAAATTCATTTTTTTGACTCATTTTATTAAGTAGTGGAGAGATAATAAAAGTAAAAATATTTCCAAAAATCAATAAAAGTGCAAAAACTCCAGCATTTACTCCATCTAAGTGACTTTCAATATAAAAAAAGCTTGGTAAATGAGCAAAGATAAAAAATAAAACAAAAAGCATCAAAGCACTAGAGAATAACATTTTTAGTAAATCTTTATGTACAAAATGCCCTAGTTCATGACCTAAAACAGCGATGAGTTCTTTTTCTTTTAAGGCATTTAAAAGTGTATCAAAAAGCACCACTCTTTTACTTTTAAATAAACCACCAAAATAAGCATTTAATCTTTTATCCCTTTTACTTGCATCAATAACATAAACACCATTTGCACTAAAGCCACATTTTTGCATTAAATTGGTGATTTTTTCTAATAAATTCTCATCTTCAAGTTTTTTCATTTTATTAAACATAGGTGCAATAAGCGTAGGGTAGATGAGATTTATAATAAGTATGATTATAAAGCTTAAAGCAAAAGCAACGATCCACCAGTATGTGCTAAAAAACTCAAAGCAAAATACTAAGGCATAGATGATTAAAAAGCCAAAAATAAGCATTAGGGCTAAAGATTTAATACTATCTTTAATAAAAAGTGCTAAAGTCATATTTGAAAAGCCGTGTTTTTTATCTTTTATAAAGCTTTCATAATAACTAAGTGGTAAATTTAAAATACTAATAATCAATAAAAATGCAAGTAAAAATAAAGTATTTTCTAAAGTAGAATTTTCTTTTATAAAAATTTCTTTTAAATACAAAAAGCCAAAGCCAATCCAAGAAATATTAATTATCAGATTGTAAAGATTAGAAAAGATTTTGTATTTTTCATTTTCTATGGCGATATTTGCAGCATTTTTATAATCATGCTCATTTAAAATAATTGCATGTTTTTCTCTTTCTTTTTTTAAAAATGCAATTTGCATATAAGATATAAAAACCAAAAAGGCCGTGTAAACACATAAAATAGATATTAAAGTCATAATTTTTCCTTAAATAAATTTGAGTAATTTTATCTTATTTAAAATATATAAAGTTAATCAGTGTTTTCACTTTTTTCCAAAACCTCAAAATAAGCTTCTTCTAAAACACTAAGTTCGCTTTCTAAAGAGTTTAGCTTTTCATAAAGAGTGTTTACGCCTAGCTCTTGATAGATTGCAGGATTGCTTAGAGCATTTTTGATTTCTTTGATTTCTTCTTCTAATTTATGAATTTTATCAGGATATGAGTTTAAAATTTCATTTTCCTTATAGCTTAGTTTTTTACTTGATTTTTCTTTTGTTTTTACACTTGTTGTAGTGTTTGTTTCTAAGCTTTTAGAAAATTCTTCAAAGTCCTTGTATTCTTTTTCATTTTCTAAATACTCACTATAAGAAAGAACTTCTATGTTAATATTTGCATTATCTTCAAAAGCATAAAGTTTAGTTGCTATTTTATCAACAAAATATCTATCGTGTGATACAAGCAAAATCGCACCTTCAAAAGAAAGTAAATATTCTTCTAAGATATTTATTGTAGCTATATCTAAATCATTTGTTGGTTCATCTAAGATTAACACATCATATTCTTTAGTAAAAAGCAAGGCTAGGGCAACTCTGTTTTTCTCTCCTCCGCTTAAAACACTTACGCTTTGTTCTAAAAATTCTTTTGGAAATAAAAATTGTTTTAAATACCCATAAACATGCATATTTTTACCACGCACTTGAATGCGATCGCCACCATTTGGGCAAAAAATTTCTAAAAGTTTTTTATCGGTATTGAGTAAGCTTCTGCTTTGATCAAAATAGCCTATCTTAACTTCACCTCTTTTAATTTCTCCGCTATCAAGTGGAATTTGATCAAGTAAAATTTTTAAAAAAGTAGATTTGCCACAGCCATTTTTACCTACTATGGCTATGCGTTCACCTTGTAAAATTCGCGCATTAAAGTCTTTAAAAAGTGTCTTATCTGCTATGGATTTTGAGATATTTTTAAGTTCAAAAAGCATTTTTTTGCGATTTTGACTTTGGGTTTGGTTGAAATTTTTACTTGCTCTTTTGATTTCAAGCTGTAAGCGTTTGATAGCTCCTGGGTTTTTCTTGGCTTCTTCGCGCATTTTAAAAATGCGTTCTTTGCGCCCTTCGTTGCGCTTTAGCCTAGCTTTAACTCCTCTTCTTAGCCATTCTTCTTCGCTTTTTAGTTGTTTAAGTAAAGTTTCATGACTTTTAGCTAAGGAAGCTAAGATAGCTGCTTTTTTTTCTAGATACTGCGTGTAGCCACCCTCAAAAATGCTTAATTTCCCTGCTTCTATTTCTACGCATTTTTGTGCTATCGCATCGATAAAATACCTATCATGAGAGATGAAAATAACACACATTTTAGAAGCTTTCAATCTTTCTTCTAAAAAGCTACTCATATATACATCTAGATGGTTGGTTGGCTCATCAAGTAATAAAATATCAGGATTTTTCAGCAAAAGAGTGCAAAGTCCTACACGTCTTATTTCACCCCCGCTTAAAGAGCAAAATGCTCTGTCTTTATACTCTAATAGTTTAAACTCTTCTAGTATTCTTTGTATTTTTTGATCTAAATTCCATGCATCTTTTGAATCTATAAATAAACTTAATTCATCTACTTTTTTTAAATATTCTTTATTTTCAGGATCAAGAGCTAATTTTTCGTTATAGTTTTCAAATTCTTTTAAGGCTTGATAAATTTCTTCAAGTTCTTTTTTGATAGCCTCGCTCACGCTTAAGGTGCTTTCAAAGCTTACTTGTTGGCTTAGCATGCCTATGCTAGCATTATTTTGTTTAATCACTCTACCGCTATCTAGTTTTAAAGTTCCCATAAGGGCTTTTAAAAAACTTGATTTTCCTTCGCCATTTTTGCCTATAATGGCAATTTTTTCTCCTAAATTTGCACTAAAATTTGCATTTTCTAAAACTATTTTTGTATTAAATTTCTTATTTGCATCGATTAAATCTATTAAAGCCAAATTTCTTTCCCAAATGTTTTTTTGCGATTTTACTTTAAAAAGTATTAATTTTGCTTAAATAAAATTACACTATGAGAGTGTTTGTTTTTTTTACTTTATTAGTTTTATTTTTTGCTTTGGCAAATTGGTATATTTATAAAAGATTTTTAAGTAAGGTTGATTTTTTAAAACCTTATAAGAAGTTTGTATTAGCTCTTGTTTTAATAGTTTTTGCATGTGAATTAATCTTTTTTGTAAATATGCGCGGGAATTTTTTACATGAAAAGCTTTATTATATTTTAGCGATTTTTCCTACTATTACCTGCTTTTTTTTACTTTTTGGAGTGGTTTTTGAAATTGCTTCTTGGATTTTTTTTAATGAAAATAAAAAAGAGCAAATTTTTAGCCTTCAAAGAAGAAAGTTTTTAAAATTAATTTTTGATTCTTGGCTTATTATACTTAGTGTTAGTATGGTGTTTAAAGGCTTTGTAAATGCTATTAGCACGCCTAAGGTTAATGAAGTAGATATTAAAATTAAAAATTTAAAAGAAGATTTAAACATAGCTTTGCTTTCTGATGTACATTTGGGAAAAAATTTAGGTGAAGATTTTTTAAAAACCTTAATCGATGAAGTTAATGCTTTAAATGCTGATATAGTCATTATAGCTGGGGATTTAATCGATGCAGATATAGCTAGTATGTCTTATATTAATTTATTAGAAAATTTTAAATCAAAATATGGTACTTATTTTGTCTATGGAAATCATGAGTATTACAATGATATAAATGCAATAAGCAAAAAGCTTAAAACGCTTAAAAATTTCAAAGTTTTAGAAGATGAAAGTATTGATTTTGGGGATTTTACTTTAAGTGGGGCTTTGGATTTGGCTGCTAAACATTTGGGTTTTAAAGAAAGTAATATAGAAAAAATCAAAACTCAAATCAATCAAGAAAAAGTTAATATTTTAATCACGCATCAACCAAAATATGTAAAAACTTATGATGTGAGTGGGTTTGATTTGATTTTATCAGGACATACACACGCAGGACAAATTTTCCCTTTTTCTTTACTAGTATATCTAGAACAAGGCTTTGTGTATGGGCTTTATAAATTAAGCAAGGATAGTTTGCTTTATGTAAGTAGTGGAGCTGGATTTTGGGGACCTGCTGTGAGATTTTTAGCTCCTAGTGAGATAGCTTTGATTAGATTAAAAGGAGAATGAGTGGGATTTGGTAATAGTGCTTCAAAAATATTTGGAATCATAGCAAAATATAAATTTCCAAAAATCATACAAAAAAATATTAATAAAGCTTATGTAAATTCTTTTAATATTAATATGAGCGAATTTAAACCCTTAGAAGAATACGAGAGTTTAAATGCTTTATTTACAAGAACTTTATTAAATGAGCGAGAATTAGAAGATGGCTTTGTAAGTCCAAGTGATGGTAAAATTTTAGAACTTGGAAGTAGTTTTCAAAATGACTTAAAAGAAAATTTAGCCTTTAGCATTAAAGGTTCAAGTTATAGTATAGAAGAGCTTTTAAAAAACTCAGCTGGCAAAGAAGAATTAGAAAATGGCATAGATTATGCAAATATTTATCTATCTCCAAAAGATTATCATCATTATCATGCACCTTGTAATATGCAAATTTTAAGTGCTACTTATATGAGCGGAGCTTTATTTAGTGTGAGTGAGGCAAAGTTAGCTAAGATTATAAACCTTTATACTAAAAATGAAAGAGTAGTTTTAAAGTGCTTAGTGGAAGGTAAATTTATACTTTGGATGGTATTTGTGGGTGCGCTAAATGTTGGTAAAATGCATTTTAGCTTTGATACTAGCATACAAACTAATGCTGCAAATTTTGATTTTACTCATACTTATGAAGGTCTTTTTGTAAAAAAAGGTCAAAGACTTGGAAATTTTGAGCTAGGTTCAACTATAGTTTTAATCGCTCAAAAAGGATTTTTAAAATTTAGTAAAAATGCTTATGAGCAAGTTGAATTTTCTAAGAAGATTGCGGACTTTGTTTAGTCTCATCTTCATTAGCAACTTTATACAAAAAGGCAAAAATTTCAGCCACCGCTTTATACATATTAGGTGGGATTTCATCGCCTAAGTCAAGCTTGCTAAGAACTTCTACTAAGTCTTTATCCTCTTTTATGGGTATGCCATTTTCTTTGGCTAAAGAGATGATTTTAGCAGCGTTTTCACCTTTAGCATTAGCTAGAATTTTTGGTGCATTTTGATCTTCTTTGTTATAGCCTAGCGCAACGGCTTTTTTTGTTTTTTTAGCCATTTTTAAGCCCTTGTATCAAAACCCATATTAAAGTCATTGTATTCTTCTTGGTTGTGAAATTTGCTTTTAACTATATCACTGATGAAAAAATTAGAGCTTAGAAGTCCTACTTTAACTAAGGCTTTTTTTAGCTCATGTGCTCTTTCGTAAAGTTTTTTTCTAAAATTAGCATTTTCTATCATCATATTTATATCAATGTATTTATCATTACTTAGTGATAAAAATACATTGATTTTTCCTAATTTTTCAAATTCAAGATTAATTTGTGCATAAAATTTATCTTTTTTACCGCGTTTAAAAACTACATTAGATTTTTCTAAATCATCCCAAAAGAAAGGTAAAAAAGTATGAATGCTATTATTAGCCAAAGATAAAAGCTGATTAAATTCAAGCTGAGCTATAAGACGATTTGCTTGATTTAGTATGTTTTCATTGTCTAAATTTTTAGCCAGATTAGAAACTTGCAAAAGAGTGGATTTAATGTCTTTTTGCAATTCTGAAGAAATTTCTGCGGTATCTTTTGGAGTAATTTTTCCAAGATCTTTTATAGAAAGTTCTAATTTTTTTTCTATATTTTTTATATCATCTAAAGAATTTTTTGCTTCATAATTTTTAGGATCTAAAGCTTTTAAAACCTCGTTGAGTTTTCTTCCTATTAGGCCTAGTTCTTTGTTAAGATTATTTAAAAGCTCTTCTTGCAAATTTTGACTAAAATTAAGATTTTTACTTACATTTTGTTTGAAAATATCTTCTAGCAAAATTTTGCCTGAAGTGCTTTTAAATATATCTTCTAATTTAGTATTATTTGTTTGTAAATTTTGACTTTTACTATCATTTTTGCTTGGTTCTTCAGCATTTTTTTGTAGTGTTTTTGGTTCTTCTTTAGGATTTTCTTTGATATCTTTACTTTGTGGTATTTTTTCTTCTTTTGTGTTTTGAATTTCTTTATCTTTTACTATGCTTTCTTGTTTTTGTTGAATTTCTTTTTTATCTTCTGTGTTTTTTTGTGGAGTTTTTATTTCTTCTTTTAACTCTTCTTTGATGTCTTTAGTGTGTGGAGTTTTATTTAAATTTTCTTGTGTTGTTTCAGTTTTGTTTTTGTGATTTTTTATGTCTTTTAAAAGCGTTATAAGATCTTTAATGTTTTGACTAAGTTCTTTTAGTATATGCGTATTTTGAATTTTTATATTTTCAGGTTTGGCTAGTTCTTTGTTGATAAGTGCTAAATTTTTACTGAGATTTTTAATGAAATTATTAGCAATATTTTGTAGCTTTTCTTGGCTAATGGAATTTGGATTTTTATTGATATAGTTTTTAAAATTTTCTATTTTATCAAATAGTTTAAAAAGTGTCTTGTAGTTTGTATTTTCTAAAGAAATTTTATTATCTTTTTTATGATTTTGTAAGATGTGAATAAGTTCTTTTAGTGTACTTGTGGCGTCAAGATTTTTAAGATCTAAATTACTTATATCGCGTTTTAGATTTTCACTAGTAGCTCCTTTTATGGTATTTAAAAGATTAAAAAAGCTTTGTGGTAAATTTTGCTCTTTTAAAGAATGATTGAGTTTTGCTTCTAAAAATACACCTGAATTTTTTACCAAAGATGAAAGATTTTTATTGTTGATATCTTTAGCGGGTTTAACTAGATCTTCTAAAACTTTAAGCAGCTTTTCAAATTCAGGTTTTTTAGAAAGCTCTGTTTGAAGTTTTTTAACTTCATTGGCAAAATTAGGTGCAAAATTTAAATCTTTGTGATTTTTTAATACTGCTAAATCAGGATCTTTGTTGGTTTTGATTTGATCTAAAAGTTTATTTAATAATTCTTGTAATTTTTGATCGATTTTGCTTACATAATCTTTAGGTAATTTGATTTCGGGATCATTTTTAGAAAATAAAGGATTTTTTAAAGCATCATTAAGTGAGGTTTTTTTGTCTGATTTCTCGCTTTTGTTCTCTTTGTTTGTTTCGTTTTTTGCGAATTGATTTTGATTGTTAGAAATATTAGTTATCATCTAGCATTACCATATTACCTGGTTTTCTTTTAAATTTGGTTAGATTTTTAAATTTTGGTTTATCTATAGCAAAGGCAATTAAAACAGTTAATAAAACAATGTAAAAATACATAAAACCATTGCCTTCAAAATAATACATTAAAGTTCCAAGCACAGCAGGCGCAAATAAAGCACCAAAAGAATAAGTAAAAAGAACCGCTCTGCCAAGCTCAACTCTTTTGCTAGAATCATCAAGCATGTCATTTGCTCTGGCTAAAGAAAGAGCGTATAAACAACACATTCCCATACCTAGTAAAAAGCCAAAAAAGTATTTTAAATAAATATTATAGCTTAATAACAAAATACAAAGCATAGCACTTAAAGCGGTAAAAGCACATAAAATAATAGCAAATTTACGACTAATTTTATCAGAAAGAGTTCCGATGAAAAGTTGAGATATAAATCCTCCTAACATGGTACAAAATATAAAAATCGACGCCTCTTTTGCGCCAAATCCTTGTATAAGTATAAATAAAGAAGCCATGGAGAAAAATCCATTTAAAAGCATACCTGCTATAAAGCTTGTCACTAAAGCTAAAGGCACTATGTCAAAAACTTTAGGGATGGAAATTTTGGTTTTTTGTGGTAAAACCGGCTCTTTAATACGGATTAAAAATAAAGGAATAGAAGCAAACATAATAAAACTAGCGCTTAAAATAAATACTGCATTGCTTGGAAAATCAAAGGACATAAGTAAAATTCCAAAACCTGATGATGAGTAAAATACCACTTCATAAAAGGCTATTACTCTTGAGCGAATAGCATTTTTTGCTTTTTCATTAAGCCATGATTCTATGACCATTAAAAGTGCATAGTAGCAAAAACCAAGCAAAAATCTCAAAACCATCCAAAAATAAAGATTAGAATTTAAACTATGAAGCATAGTAGCTATACCAAAAATGATGGCAAAAATTCCAAAAGATCTTATATGTCCTACTTTAGAGACTATCCTATGAGCACTAATAGTGCTTACCATAGCACCAAGAAAATAACAACTTCCTATTATCCCTATATAAAAATTACTAACGTCGTTATGTTTTAAAATAATTGCTATAGAATTTACTGTTAAAGCACTTCCTATAAAAACAAAAGTCATACCAAAAAACAATGCAGTTAATGATCTAATCGTTCTTTTTGAGCTCAACATTTTCTTATTAAAAAATTATATATTAATACCGCTATGGGTGTGACAAACATTGCACAAAACAAGGCAAAAATACTCATTAAACCTTGAAACTCTAAAAATAAAAATCCTGCTATTAAAAACACATAAGCAAAAATTTTAAACAAAGAAAAAAAAGCTAATGCGTTTTTAAAAATACTTTTAAATTTTGGTTTTAAATCGTCATCTATATGGATAAATTTTATAATTTTTGGCAAAGAATATTGTCTTTTAGCAAAAATTTGTAAAGGTCTTTGCGTAAAATCATAATTTTTAGCTGCTTTAAAAATAAAATTTTTATAATTTAAAAAAGATACCAGAATGATTAAATTTTGAGCCAAAAAGCCAAATTCAAAGCTTATAAAGGTTTTAAAGCTTAATTCTTTATAGAAAAAAACTCCTGCTAAGAAAAGTAAATTTAATCCTAGCAAGAGTTTTAGTAAAATTTTAGGCTTTAGGATCATTTTTTAAATCTTTATAGCGATTTTCTTCTTTAAATTCCTCGTAGCTTTTTACTTGTGCTTTGTAAGCTTTATAAACATTTAAAATCGCCGCAGCTACTCCTATAAAAACTCCTACCCAAAAAAGCCAAGATATGCCGGTTAAATTTTTTAAAAAATAGCCTATGCCAACCCCAATTAAAACAGCTACAACCATGGATATGCCAAGGCTTAATCCATCTGCAGCTTCTATACCTTTACGAATGATTTTTTGTCTTTTATTCATAGGGCTTTAAAACTTTCTTGTGCTGCTTGTATGGTTTTATCAATGATTTTTTTATCCATGCATTCACATATGAAACCTGTTTCAAATTGAGATGGTGCCAAATACACGCCTTTGCTTAGCATTTGTGCATGAAATTTAGCAAATAATTTAGTATCTGATTTTAAAGCATCTTGATAATTATTAACAGGGTTTTCACAAAAGAAAAATCCAAACATAGAACCAACGCAATTAACTTGCAAAGGAATTTTGCAATCATTTGCAGCTTCTTTAAAGCCTTGAGTAAGTCTTTTGCCTAGTTTTTCTAATTTTTCATATAAACCTTCATAATTTCTTGCTTTTTTTAAGCTCGCATAGCCTGCAGCCATAGCAAGAGGATTACCACTTAGCGTTCCTGCTTGATATACCCCGCCCAAAGGACTTAATAAATCCATGATCTCAGCCCTTGCAGCAAAAGCAGCTGCAGGCATACCTCCGCCTATAACCTTACCAAAAGTTACTATATCAGCTTTTATATTATTAATTCCAAAAGAGCCTAGGTATGAAGCTCTAAAGCCACTCATGACTTCATCAAAAATCAAAAGAATTTGATGCTCATCACATAGTTTTCTTAGCTCTTGTAAAAATTCTATTTTAGCGGGTACTAAGCCCATGTTTCCTGCAATTGGCTCTATAATGATACAAGCTATATTATCATCATTATTGATTAAGTTTTTAACACTTTCAATGTCATTATAAATAGCTACTAGGGTATTTTTAGCTACATCGGTTAAAACTCCTAGTGAGCTTGGGGTGTTAAAAGTAGCTGCACCACTTCCAGCGCTTACTAATAAAGAATCAGAATGTCCATGATAACATCCTTCAAATTTGACGATTTTATCTTTTTTGCTAAATCCTCTTGCAAGACGAATAGCGCTCATAGTAGCTTCTGTGCCACTGCTTACAAAGCGTATTTTGTCTAAATGTGGCCAATCTTTTAAGATAAATTTAGCTAACTTAGTTTCAGCTAGGGTTGGTGCGCCAAAGCTTGAACCATGTTCTAAAGCTTTTTTACAAGCTTTTTCAATATCTTCATCACAATGCCCAAAAAGCAAAGGTCCCCAACTTTGTACATAATCTATATAAGTATTATCTTCTATATCGCTAATATAAGCACCTTTTCCTTGTTTGATAAATAAAGGATTGCTACCTACGCTAGCAAAGGCACGCACAGGAGAATCAACTCCACCTGCTATATATTCACAAGCTTCTTCAAAGGCTTTTTTGTTATTTTTCATTTTTACTCCTTTTATTGTTAGTAATGTAATCATAAAGCGATTTGATCTCATCTTCTGTTAATGAGTAAGTTGGCATAATGCTTTTTGCCTCCTGAGGTTGGCTTAGAATTTCTCTAAAATGCTTATAGGGTGTATTTTTAATACTTGGCACTATAAAAGGAGTTTTTTCTCCATTTTTAGTGTAATACCCTAGTATTTGTTGTCCTCCATCACCATGACATTTAGCGCAACTTATGCCTCTTGGATTTTTGTAAAGGGATTCTTGGTACTCTTTAGGTGAAATAAAATCTTCAGCCCAAGCACTATAAACTATAAAAAATAAAAATAAAATAATTTTCATTTATCACCTTTAACAAAAAAAGAAGTTTTGTTATGATACAATTTTTTAAGTTAAAGAAAGCTATAAATTTAAGGAAAGAAATGACACTTTTAGATGGCAAAAGACTGAGCGATGAGATTAAAGAAAATCTTAAACAAGAAGTAGCAAAGCTTAAAGATCAAAGTATAGAGCCTTGCTTGGCTGTGATTTTAGTAGGAGAAGATCCTGCTAGTGCTACTTATGTGGGTTCTAAAGCAAAGGCTTGCGAGCAATGCGGGATTAAGTCTTTGGTTTATAAACTTGATGTAAACACAACTCAAAATGAGCTTTTGGCTTTGATTAATACCTTAAATCATGATGATAGTGTTGATGGGATTTTGGTTCAGCTTCCATTGCCAGTACATATTAATAAAGATATAATCTTGGAAAGTATTAATTTTAATAAAGATGTAGATGGTTTTCATCCTTTTAATGTTGGGAATTTAAATTTAAATTTAAAAGGTGGTTTTTTGCCATGTACACCTCTGGGCGTTATGAAAATTTTAGAACATTATGATATAAAATTAGAGGGCGCTGATGTAGTTGTAATAGGGGCTTCTAATATAGTAGGTCGTCCCATGGCGACGCTTTTATTAAATGCAAATGCTAGTGTGAGCATTTGTCATATTTATACAAAAGATTTAAAAGCTTATACAAAAAATGCTGATATTATCATTGTAGCAGCAGGTTGTCCAAATCTTTTAAAAGAAGATATGGTTAAAGAGGGTGTGATAGTAGTTGATGTGGGGATTAATAGGGTTGATGGAAAAATAGTAGGTGATGTTGATTTTGAAAATGTAAGCAAAAAAGCTAGTTATATTACTCCTGTGCCAGGCGGGGTGGGGCCTATGACCATAGCAATGCTTTTAGAAAATACTATAAAATCAGCTAAAAATAGGATTAAAAAATGAATTTTTTGAAAAAAATCTATAAATTCACGCAATCTTGGACAGGGACTTTAATAGTTGTTTTATTGATTATATTTTTCTTTATACAAGCTTTTACTATACCAAGTGGTTCTATGAAAAATACTTTATTAGTAGGGGATTTTTTATTTGTAAAAAAATTCTCCTATGGTATTCCAACCCCGCATATTCCTTGGATAGAAGTGCCTGTTTTACCTGATTTTAATAAAAATGGACATTTAGTAAGCGCTGAAGGTCCTAAAAGAGGAGATATTGTAGTATTTAGATATCCACATGAGCCAAAAATTCATTATGTAAAAAGATGTGTGGCTAAGGGTGGAGATGAGGTTGTTTTTGCAAATAAAACCTTATATGTGCGTATGGTTGAGGGTGATGAATATATGAAAGATTATTATCCTAATAAAACAAAAATCATAGGCGGAAGGCTTTTTGTAAAAGAACCTTTTGTGGAAAAAGGAATACATTATGATTCTAGAGTGGATATAGAAAGTGTGTTTTTTCGCTATTTGAATTTAGGTCAATTTGCTATGAAGCCCGCTTCTTTTGATGAATTAGGTGCTAATAATATTTATGGTTTTAATGCATATTATTATAAGGTGCCTGAAAATGAGTATTTTATGATGGGCGATAATCGTGATCACTCTAGTGATAGTAGATTTTGGGGAAGTGTAGATTATAAATATATAGTTGGTCAACCTTGGTTTATTTATTTTTCATGGGATGAAAATAAAAAAGTTAGATGGGAAAGAGTAGGGCGTTTGGTTGAAACTATAGAAAAAGATGAGCGTTTTATCCATCATAATGAAAGCGATATAGAAGCTTTAGAATAATTACTCAAAGAAACAATATAAAATTTTTATGTGTAGAAAATGTATAGTTTCTACACAAATTTATAAAAATATACACTCTTAATTTTATTCGTAGATTTTTTTAAGCTCCAAGTTGTAACAATTAACACAAATAAAAATCAAAGCAAAAATAAAGGATAAAAAATGCTAAGTCAAAGATCTCAAAATTTAGGAGAATCCTTAACTTTAGTAATGACTGATATAGCCAAAACTTTAAAAGCAAATGGTGAAAAAGTTATTAGTTTTTCAGCAGGTGAGCCTGATTTTGATACTCCAGAAATCATTAAAAAAGCAGCAATTGAAGCTATTGAAAAAGGTTGCGGGGCTTATACGCCAGTTGTGGGTATAAAAGAAGTTATAGAAGCTATACAATATAAATTTAAAAATGATAATAATTTGGAATATAAAGCAAGCGAAATCATTACCAATGTTGGTGCTAAACATTCTTTATTTATGGCGATTGAGTGTTTGGTTGAAGAAGGTGATGAGGTTATCATACCAAGTCCTTATTGGGTAAGTTATCCTGAAATGGTGAAATTTGCAGGTGGAACTCCTGTATTTATAGAAGGTGAAGCAAAAAATGGCTTTAAAATTACTCCTGAGCAATTAAAACAAGCTATTACTCCAAAAACAAAGGTTTTGATGTTTAATTCCCCATCAAATCCTACGGGTGCTATATATTCTAAAGAAGAAATTACTGCTTTGGCTAAGGTTTTAGAAGGAACTAAAATCGTAGTTTTAAGTGATGAGATTTATGAAAAATTAGTTTATGATGGAGAATTTTGTGCTTTTGCGCAAGTGAGCGAAGATGCTTTAAATAGAACTGTAAGTATTAATGGTCTTAGTAAATGCGGTGCTATGCCAGGATGGCGTTTTGGTTATATGGCAAGCAAAATGAGTGAGTTTAATAATGCTGTTAAAAAATTACAAGGACAAAGCACTTCAAATATCTGCTCAATCATTCAACACGCAGCTTTACCGGCCTTGCTTGGAAGAGCAGATAGTGATATTGAAATGATGAGACAAGCTTTTTTAAAGCGTAGAGAGTTAGCGTGTGAAATTTTAGCTAAAAGCGATAAGTTAAAATTAGAGCAAATTCCACAAGGAGCTTTTTATTTATTTATCTCTTGTAAAGAAGTTGATAATGATTCTATGAGATTTTGTAAAAGATTATTAGAAGAGCAAAAAGTAGCTTTAGTGTCAGGCATAGGTTTTGGTATGGAAGGGTATTTTAGACTTTCTTATGCAACTAATGAAAAAGATATCATTGAGGGTTGTGAAAAGATCGTTGAATTTGTAAAAAACTACTAATTTCTTAAGCCTGTTAAAAACAGGCTTTCTTTCAAAAAACTTATAAGCAAGTCTTTGGTATGATTATGCAAAAAATATAGGAAAATCAATGGAATTTGAAGTTCAATATAAAAGTGCAAATTCTAGAGCTTGTCGTATAAAAACTACACATAGCGAAATTTTAACTCCCATTTTTATGCCAGTTGGGACTTTGGCTGCGATTAAAAGCTTAGATGCTGTTGATATGAGTGAAATTTTAAACGCAAAAATCATTTTAGCAAATACTTATCATTTGTATTTAAGACCAGGATCTAAGGTGATTAAACAAATGGGTGGCTTGCATGGTTTTAGTAAATTTAATGGATCTTTTTTAACAGATAGCGGTGGTTTTCAAGCTTTTTCTTTAAGTAAAAATTCCAAACCCGATGAAAAAGGAATTCAATTTAAAAGTCATATTGATGGAAGTTTGCATTATTTTACCCCGCAAAGTGTTTTAGATGCACAGTATGATTTTAATTCAGATATTATGATGATTTTAGATGATTTAGTAGCCTTGCCTGCAAGTAAAGAAAGGATAGAACTTTCTTTAAAACGCACTATAAAATGGGCAAAAGAGGCTATTGATTATCATAAATTAAAGCAAAGTCAGGGTGTAGGAATAGGGCAAAATATCTTTGGTATTATCCAAGGTGGAACGGATTTTGAAGCTAGAAAAATTTGTTCTCAAGCACTTTGTGAGATGGACTTTGATGGTCTTGCTATAGGTGGATTAAGCGTAGGAGAAGAAAATGAGGCTATGTATGATACGGTTGAGGCTATGATGCCTTATGTAGATAACAATCGTCCTAGGTATTTAATGGGAGTTGGCACACCTGAAGATTTGGTAGAAAATGTAGCAAGAGGTGTGGATATGTTTGATTGTGTGATGCCAACAAGAAATGCAAGAAATGGAACTTTATTTACTAGCTTTGGAAAATTTAATATCAAAAAAGCTGAATTTATCACCGATCATGCTCCTATAGATAACAAATGTTCTTGCTATACATGCAAAAACTTTTCAAGAGCTTATTTAAATCATTTATTTAAAGCTAAAGAATTAACCTTTTTTAGACTCGCAAGCATTCATAATTTACATTATTATTTAGATTTAGTAAAACAAATGCGTGAAGCTATTATCAAAGATGAATTTGAAAATTTTAGAAAAGAATTTTATAGGCAAAGAATATGTTAAATGATACTTTAAAACAAATTATTAATAATATTAATATATCAAATGCTTATTATGAGTTTGATGAATTTGATGTTTTTATGTTAGATATTGCTAAAAATTCTAGAAATATTTTTATTTTTAAAGACAATCAAATTTTTGAATACAAAGATGAAAATTTGATTTTATTTTCTAATGCAGAATTTATAGCAATATTAAAAGAGATTTTGCAAAATGAAAAAGAAAAAAACAATACTATTAATCTCTCTATAGAAAAAAGAGAAGAATTGATTTTGGAAAATAAAAAAGTCAAGAATTTTTTAACCAAATACTTTATATTAAAAGTTAAGCTTGGTAAAAGTTCTAAGATTGTTTCATCTGTGCTTGAGGCTTGTAAAATATGTCACAGCAAACAACACTTTATAAAGAAAAATTTAAAAACAATCATTTTGAATTTAGCAATTTTAGAAAGAAGCATAAAAGACAATATTGCAAGATTAGAAGGAATATATACTTATATTAATACTGCAAGAAGTGAAAAAATCAATAAAAATATTTATTTTTTGAGTATTATTTCTGCGATTTTTTTACCTTTAAATTTAATAGTTGGATTTTTTGGTATGAATACTAAAAATTTATTTTTATCTGAAAATGAATATGGAACTTATTATGTTTTGGCTACAATTTTAGTTATATTTTTTATTTTATTTCTATGGTATCAATTTAAAGATAAAAAAGAATTGGATTTAGATGAATTTTCCGTTAAAAAGAAAAAGAAATAAGTGGTACGCCCAAGAGGATTCGAACCTCTGACCTTTTGAACCGCAATCAAATGCTCTATCCAGCTGAGCTATGGGCGCAAAATAAAAGAGTAATTTTATCAAAAAATTCTTAAAATTAGCAAAAACAAGTAATTTTATAGAATTTTTATATTTTTATGCTAATCTTCTTTGAATAATATTTTAGCTTAAGGCAAAGTAATGATACATAAGATTTTAATAGCCAATAGAGGTGAGATTGCAGTAAGGGTAATCCGTGCTTGTAGGGATTTGCATATAAAAAGTGTTGCTGTTTATACTGAACCTGATCATGAGTGTTTACATGTAAAAGTTGCTGATGAAGCATATAGAATAGGAACTGATGCTATAAGAGGGTATTTAGATGGCAAAAGAATAGTTGAAATTGCTAAAGCTTGTGGAGCTGATGCTATACATCCTGGATATGGCTTTTTAAGCGAAAATTATGAATTTGCAAAAGAATGCGAAGAAGCAGGGATTATCTTTATAGGGCCAAAATCAGATGTTATCCGTAAAATGGGAAATAAAAATATAGCAAGATATTTAATGAAAAAAAATGGAATTCCTGTAGTTCCAGGTACTGAAAAATTAAATCATTGTACATTAGAAGAAATCAAACTTCAAGCTTTAAAAATAGGCTATCCTGTGATTTTAAAAGCCAGTGGTGGCGGTGGTGGTAGAGGTATACGCGTAGTACATAAAGAAGAAGATTTAGAAAAATCCTTTGAAGCATGCAAAAGAGAAGCGCTAAGTTTTTTTAAAAATGATGAAGTTTTTATGGAAAAATATGTTATTAATCCAAGGCATATTGAGTTTCAAATTTTAGCAGATAATTATGGTAATATTATTCATCTTTGTGAAAGAGATTGTTCAATACAAAGAAGACATCAAAAAATTATAGAAATTGCACCTTGTCCAAGTATCTCAGAAAAACTAAGAAAAACTATAGGTGTTACTGCAGTAGCTGCTGCAAAAGCTGTGGGCTATACGAATGTTGGGACGGTTGAGTTTTTGCTTGATGATTATAATAGATTTTATTTTATGGAAATGAATACAAGAATTCAAGTAGAACACCCAATCACAGAAGAAATCACAGGAATTGATCTTATCACAAGACAAATTCGTATAGCAAATGGAGAAATTTTAGATCTTGAGCAAAGCGATATAAAACCAAGAGGCTTTGCGATAGAAGCTAGGATTACAGCGGAAAATGTATGGAAAAATTTTATTCCAAGTCCGGGTAAAATCACAGAATATTTTCCAGCTTTAGGGCCGTCTGTAAGAGTGGATAGTCATTTGTATAAAGACTACACTGTGCCGCCTTATTATGATTCTTTGCTTGCAAAATTAATCGTTAAAGGCTCAAGTTATGATAGTGCAGTTAATAGACTTGAGAGAGCTTTAAAAGAATTTGTGATTGATGATATTAGAACAACTGTGCCATTTTTGATTGCAATTACCAAAATAAGAGAATTTAGAAGAGGGTATTTTGATACTTCTTTTATAGAAACACATATGGAAGAGCTTTTAGAAAAGACAGAAGATAGACACCAAGAAAATAAAGAAGAAGTAATTGCTGCTATAGCTGCGGCCTTACAAAAGATAAAAGAAAGTAGACAATCATGAGTTTTTTAGATGAATTAAAAGATATAAAAAAAGCACTCCAAAAAGAACAAGGTCAAACAAAAAAAGAAAAAGTTAAAGCGAGTAAAAGTGGAGTGAGTATGAAAAATACTGACTTAGATACTATACAAAAAGACTTAGCTAAGCAAAATGAGGATAAAAAACAAGGACAAGAATTTGAAGATATGTTTTTAAAAGAAGAGCGTTTGGCTAATGAATTTATGGAATTTGTAAAAAATAGCGATATTAAAAAGATCTAATGAATAATATTATTGGTTTTTGTACTTTAGAAGAAGAATGCCCTTATCTTGAAAATAGGTATTGTAGAAATGAATATAATTATATATCTTTTATTAATAAAGCACAAAATCAAGAATTAGTTTCAAGAGGTTGGCGTCGTTTTGGTTCGTATTTTTCAAGACCAATATGTAATGATTGCAATGAATGTCAAAATTTGCGTATTTTGGTAGAAAATTTCCATTTTAGCAAAAGCTATCGTAGAGTTTTAAAAAAAAATACAGCTACTAAAATAATCTTACAAAAACCTTCTTTAAGTGATGAACATTTATTATTATACGAAAAATATCATCATTATCAAAAAGATAAGAGAAATTGGAAAATTTATGATTTAAATTTTAGAAAATATTACAATCTTTATGTAGATAATGCGGGTACTTTTGGATATGAGCTTGATTTTTATGTTGATAATAAGTTAGTTTGTGTTGATTTGATTGATATTTTAGAAGATGGAATTTCTAGTATTTATTGTTTTTATGATCCTGATTTTTCTCATCTAAGTCTTGGTAAATACTCACTTTTAACAGAAATAAAACTTGCGCAATTAAAAAAATTAAAATACATTTATTTAGGATATTTTGTAAAAGGGTGTCAATCTTTATCGTATAAAGCCGATTATAGTCCAAATGAAATTTTAAAACACACTAGTGCTTTAAATGAACAGGCATTTTTGTGGAGTTAGGTTTATAGAGAGGATTTTATGCAAGTAGTGCAAACTTTAGAATCAGTTAGTGTTAATACTGATGATTTTTTAATGTTTAAATATTTTCAAGATCTTATCCGTAAAAATTTTTCCAAAGTTATAGGTAATAAAAATAAAACTTTGTCTTTTTTTGTAGAAAATGAAATTCCTCAAAGAAGATATTTTTTAAAACTTGTTAATCACAAGTATAAAAAAAATACTGGAAATCAAATCGATAATCTTGCCTTTGCACACTATAAAACTTTTAAGTTAAACCTTGCTCAAGCAAATACTTTAAAACCTGTAATCTTTGCTAAAATAGGCTTTGCACAAAAAAATATCTTAATCACATTAAGTTCTAATGAAAAAATGTTTGCTGTGTATTTGGAGCAGTATTTTAAAGACCATAAAAGTGTGTATGATGAAAAAAATTGTATTTTTTCAGTGGAATATAAAGATGATAATACTTTGAATCTTTTAGAAATTTTAGCTAGCGTGAATGAGCACTTGAAATATTGCGTTGATTTTACGATTAATGAAACTCAGCTTTTAGAATTTAGAAATAAAATGAAAAATAAAGCTAGTACTAATTGGAAATTTAATGCACTAGCAAAGCTTTTTGAAAATTATTTTCAAACACTAGGGTGTAATTCTAGCGATGATTTTGCCACTATTAGACAAAATTATCTTAATTTAGTTAAAATTTATCATCCTGATCGCCATCAAGGTAAAAGTAAGATTGAGCAAGCTTATTGTCGTGAAGAATTTGAGAAGATTCAGCTTGCTTATGAGAGTTTAAAATCTTTATATAAAAATAATACTTGATGTTAAAATAACATCATTTTAAGTTGCAATTTATTAAAATTAATTTTTTATAAAAATTTAGGGAATAATATTGGTTGCCGATAGAAAGTTATTTTTTTTAAGTTGTATTCTCATAACCATAGGAATACTTTTTTCTTATTCTTTAAGTACTTTTACTGTACTTTATTTAGAGTATAATGAATTTCATTTTTTCATCAGACAGCTTTTTTTTGGGCTTAGTGGTATAGCTATTATTTATTTTGTTTCAAGATTAAATCCTGATAGTAAAATGGCACACTATTTGATGATAAGCGTTTTACTCATCTCTTTTTTGTTTATACTTATTTTACCTTTTTTACCCACCTTTCTTGCTACTGCAGCAGGTGGTGCTAAAAGGTGGATTAGGCTTGGTCCTTTATCTATCTCTCCAGTTGAATTTTTTAAAATAGGTTTGATTTATTTCCTTGCTTGGTCTTATACAAGAAGAATCGATGATAGTAAAAAAGCAATCAAGCATGAAGTTTTAATTTTAATTCCTTATTTTATTTTAGCTGCTTTTGTTATTGGTTATATTTATATGACACAAAATGATTTAGGGCAAAGTGTTATTTCTTTTTTCTTGGTTTTTGCTTTAGCTTTTTTTGCAGGAGCTAGTAAAAGACTTTTTGCTTTTGGTGTGGTTATTGTTGGAATGATTGGTGTTTTGGTGATTTTAAGTAATCAAAGAAGAATTCAGCGTATTTCTGCTTGGTGGGGAAATATCCAAGATGCATTTTTGCCTTTCTTTCCTGATTGGCTAGCAAGTGCTTTAAGGGTAAGCCATAATTCAGAACCTTATCAAATTTCACATAGTTTAAATGCTATAGCTCATGGTGGATTTTTTGGAGAGGGTTTAGGGCTTGGAACTTTTAAACTGGGATTTTTAAGTGAAGTGCATACAGACTTTGTTTTATCAGGGATTACTGAAGAAATAGGGCTATTAGGATTAGGCATTATATGTTTTATTTATTTGATGGTGATACTTAGAATTTTTAGAATAGCAGGGCGTTGTGAAAATAAGGTTCATTTTTTGTTTTGCTCAGGTGTAGCTTTGCTTTTATTATTTTCATTTTTTATGAATGCATTTGGAATTATTTCTTTAACCCCGTTAAAAGGAGTTGCTGTGCCGCTTTTAAGTTATGGTGGTAGTTCGATGTGGTCTATTTGTCTTGGAATAGGTTATGTTTTAATGATTAGTAAGAAAGTAAAAATTTAAATACATTAATTAAAATATATAAAAATTAACTTAAATAAAAAATATTTTATAACAACTCTTTACCAAAAAACTTTTTTCTGCTATAATTATGCTCACATTTATTATAAAGGAGGCGGATATGAAGAAATACAGGCGTTTAAACACATTATAATCATTTATCAATTTTATTTTAATTTTAACAAAGGAAAAAAATGAAAAAAATATTATATGTTGTTTTAGCGTTATTTGGTATATTAGCTTTAGGTGCTTGCTCAAGCGATAAAAGTCAAGCTAGTGCTTCTGGTGAAAAGGTTTATAAAGTAGGTATAGCTGCAAATTATCCTCCTTTTGATTTTATTAAAGATGCAAAAATTACCGGCTTTGATGTTAATTTATTAGAAGAGATAGCAAAAAGAGAAAATTTAAAACTTGAATGGGTAAATATGAGTTTTGATGGTTTAATCCCTGCTTTAAAAGCTGGAAAGATTGATATGATAGCTTCTGCTATGAGTTCAACACCACAAAGATTAACAAGTATGGATTTTAGTGATACTTATTTTAATACTAAAAATTTATATTTAAAATTAAAAACAGATTCTAGTATTAGTGATAAGCAAAGTTTAGAAGGTAAAAAAATAGGTGTTCAACTTGGAACTATTCAAGAAAGTGCTGCTAAGGCTATTCCAAATGCTCAAGTGGTAGCTAGCGAGGAAATGTTAGCCGCGATTTTAGCTTTAAAAGCTGGTAAAGTAGATGCAGTTTTAACAGATAAAGATATTGGTAAGGGTTATTTAAAAACTAATGAAGAATTAGAAGCATTTTTAGAAGAAAATGATGGAAGTTCAGGTTTTTGTGTAGCTTTTGATAAAGGAAAACAAACTGAGCTTGTTCAAAAAATCAATGCAGGTTTAGAAAAAGTTAAAGCTGATGGTACTTACCAAAAAATTGTAGAAAAATACGATTTGCAATAATTAACTTAAAGCCTTGATACTTGCTTTCAAGGCTTTAAAAAAATACTCTATATCTTCTTTTGTATGTGTATAATGAAAACCCACTCTTAACCAACCTGGTTTAGATTTTAATTCTTGATTGTCTTTTAGATTGAGTAAATCATGTCCATAAGGTCCTGCACAAGCACAGCCTGCTCTTGTTTCTATCTTATAGGTTTTGCTTAATTTATAAGCTAAATCAAAAGGAGAAATTCCTTCTATATTAAAAGCAAAAATAGGTAATCTATGAGTGATATTTTTTGCATATAAGATCATTTTTGGAAAATTTGCACATTGCTTGAAAAAATATTCACAAAGTTCTTTTTCTTTTTTTTCTATATTTTTTAAACCTATTTCATTGCGTACTTTAAAAGCTAAACTTGCTCTAATTAGTTGAATAATGCCAGGTGTACCACCTTCTTCTAAATTTTCAACTTCGCACAAGTATTGCTGAGAGGTTCTTGAAACATAGCCTACGGTTCCACCTGCAGCAAAGCTAGGAGTATTACCACATAGACTTTTTTTAATAGCAAGTAAACCACAAGATCCTACACCTCCAAGTAATTTATGAGAACTGATAAATACTGCATCATAAAATTTAGAATCTAAATTAGTATAAGGAGCTAAAGTAGAAATATCAAAAGCAACTACGCCATTATATTGTTTGATTAGAGTGTAGATTTTTTTATAATCACTTAAAATTCCAGTAACATTAGAAGCTGCGTTAAAGCTTGCTATGATTTGTCTGTTTTTAGATTTTTTTAGTAATTTTTCTAAAAAAGCATAATCTAACTCGCCATTTTTATCTAAGGGTATGCGAACGCATTCACACAAAGCCTCTCTAAATGAAAGTTCATTAGAATGATGTTCATAAGGTCCTACTATAACCAAAGGCAAGGTGTTTTTATCTGTATTTTTAAAATATTTTTCTTTAATAAGCGGGGGTATGTACAGACCTAAAAGTTCTTGAAATTTTTTAATAGCAGCTGAAGATCCACTCCCGCAAGCTATAAGAGCAAAGCTATCATCTAATTCAAGGTATTTTTTTAAATTTATTCTTGCATTTTCATAATGTTGCTGTGTAATGAAAGAATTTAAAGAGCTATCTGAGTGTGTATTTGCATAGGTAATAAGAATTTTTTTAATTTCCTTTTCTATGCTTTTTAGAGCTAAAGCGCTAGCTGTAAAGTCAAAATAATATATTCCTTTTTTTAAAATAATATCTTTTTTTAATGTTTCAATATTCAAAAAATTCCCCTAAAAATTTGTTAAAATTATAACATACAAAATATTTAAAATAAGGATATGACTATAAAATTTAGTGAATTTTCAAAGCATTGTGATTCTTTAGAGCTTAAAAGTATTTTTGATTTTTATAGTGTTTTTGATGAATTTGAATTTGATTTGAAATTAAATTTATATGATAATATTTTAAATGTTTTTGTTTTAAATGCTTTTGATATTTTAGCTGATTTAAATTTAGATGAAAATAGCTTAAAAGCTTTAAGTGTTTTGAGTAAAAATGATAGAAAACGCTATTCTATTAATAAATCCATTCCGCATTTTCAAGCACTAGGGCTTATCAATAAGCTTTTAGAGAGAAATATTTTGATTTTAGAAAAAAGTCAAGAAAAACCTATTATAAAAAATAAAAGACAAAAAATTAAAAAAGAATTACGCTCTTATAGTATTCAAGATAAGGTTGTTTTTAAAAACCAAGGATTAAGATTTTTCTTTTATTTTATATATCCTAACTTAAACCTAGTTGCGATGAAAAAACATAATGAATTAATAGAAATAATCCAAGAAAATTTAGAAAAATATCAAAGCTTTACTTTTGAGCTTTTGTGTAAAGAATTTTTAGCCAAAAAGCTTAAAGTGGATCAAGTATATAGTTTTTGGAATTATTACCATGAAATAGATTTGTATTATCATGAAAATAATTTTTGTGTTTTAGGTGAGGTTAAATTTAAAGAAAGAAAAATATGTAAAAATATTTTAAATACTTTAAAAAATAAGGCAAAGCAGTTGCAAATCCAACCTAATTTGTATGTGCTTTTCTCAAAGCAAGGTTTTAGCAAAGAGCTTGTATTAAATAAAGAGCGTAATTTGCTTTTATATACTTTAGATGATTTTGATTTTTTGATTAAGGATTAATATGGATGAAAATATTTTAAAAAGTTTAGATTCTAGTGAAAAAGAAAACTTGCAACAAGGTTTAAAAGCATTAATAGAACAAACCTATGTTATAGAAAATGAATATAAGCAACTTAATGAAAACTACACAGCATTAAGACAAATGGTAAGTGAAATTATAGAAGTTTTACCTATGGCTTTGTGGATTTTAGACGCAAATAAAAATATTATTTTGCAAAATAATTTAGCTACACAAAAGCCAAAGCTTTTAGAATGTATTGATCTTGATAAAACACATTATGAGCTTGAGTTTGATCATAAATTTTATCTAATCAAAATCACCTCTCATACTGATAAACTTATAGTAAATGCAACAGATATTAGCGATGAAAAAAGAAATGAAAGGTTAGCTAGTATGGGGACAGTTGCTGCACACCTAGCACATGAAATACGCAATCCCATCGGCTCTATTTCTTTATTAAGCTCTACTCTGTTTGAAAGAAGTGAGTTAAAAAATAAGCATATAGTATTAGAAATTCAAAAAGCAATTTCAAGAGTAGAGCGTATTGTAAATTCTACCTTGCTTTTTACAAAAGGTGTGCATGTTAATTTAAATGAGTTTAATTTAAAAGAATTACAAGATGAATGCGAGCAGGCTATTGGAGCTTATAATTATCTAGCTAATATTGATTTTAAATTTGAATTTTTGGATTTAAAAATCAATGCAGATAAATCTTTGCTTGCTTTGGTTTTGCAAAATTTGCTTTATAACGCCATAGATGCTATTGAAGAAAGTGAAAATGATGATGGTTGTATAAAAGTTAAATGCGAGCAAAAAGAAGATAAAGTTTTTATCAAAGTTTATGATAATGGTGTGAGTATCAAAGATAAAAAAATGGTTTTTGAAGCTTTTAAAACAACTAAATTAAAAGGTAATGGCTTAGGTCTTTCTTTATCAAAACAAATTATTGATGCACATAATGGGATTTTAGGTTTTGATGAAAATCCAAAATGTTTTTTTATAGAGCTTAAAATTTAAGCTCTATAAAATAAATTTTTTCTTAAAATAATAGAAATATTTGTCCTCATAGCTCAGCTGGATAGAGCGCAGAATTCCTAATTCTGAGGCCGCAAGTTCAAACCTTGCTGGGGACACCATTCAAGGAAAAAGATGTTTCATATAGTCTTGGTTGAGCCTCGCATACCGCAAAATACAGGAAGTATAGGTAGAATGTGTTTTAATGCAGGATTTACTTTGCATATTATTAATCCACTTTTTAGTATTGATGAAAAGGCGGTTAGAAGAGCAGGGCTTGATTATTGGAAAAAGTTAAATCCTTTATTATGGGATAATTTAGAAGATTTTTTAAAAAAATATGAAAAATTTCAAGATAGATTTTTCTTTGCAACAACTAAAACCACTCAAGCTTATTTTGATGTAAATTATCAAAAAGGTGATTTTTTATTTTTTGGAAGTGAAAGTTTTGGTTTACCTATGGATTTAATGCAAAAAAAATGGGAAAATGCTATTACTATACCGATGAAAGATTGTGGTAGAAGTTTAAATTTAGCTACGAGTGTAGGCATAGTGAGTTATGAAGCTTTGAGGCAAAATTTTGCCTCTTTTGAAAAATTTTAATGATTTAAAACTTGATTTAAAAATTCTTTCAATCTTTCATTTTTTGGGTTTTCAAAAGCTACTTTAGGACATTCATCTACTGCTATAATGCCTTTATCCATAAAGAAAATTCGATTAGCTACATTTCTTGCAAAGCTCATTTCATGTGTAACTACAAGCATGGTTAAACCTTCTTTAGTCACTTCTTTCATAATGTTTAAAACTTCACCTATCATCTCAGGATCTAAAGCCGAAGTTGGCTCATCAAATAAAATCACATCAGGATTTATCATCAATGATCTTGCTATAGCAATACGCTGTTTTTGTCCACCTGAAAGCTTGTGAGGAAAATAGCTTTCTTTATCACTTAAGCCAACTTTTTTGAGTAATTCTCGTGCTTTTTTTACTGCTTCATCTTTGCTCATGATTTTAGTTTGTACTGGTGCTAAGCATAAATTTTCTAAAACATTTTTATTATTAAAAAGATTAAAATGTTGAAACACCATGCTTACTTTTTGACGAATTTTATTGATATCTGCTTTTTTATCAAGTATATTGACATTATTAATATAAATATTACCACTATCTGGTGTTTCAAGTTTGTTTAAACAGCGTAAAAAAGTACTTTTTCCGCCCCCACTAGGCCCTATAATAGCAATAATATCGCCTTTATACACTTCAACACTAATATCTTTTAAGACTTCTAAATTTCCGTATTTTTTAATTAAATTTTCTATTTTAATCATGTTTATTTAATCTCACTTCTATAAATCTTGCAATGAGTGTTAAAATTTTAACACTTACATAATACACAAGTCCTGTAAAAATAATAGGCTTAGGGTTGTAATAGATTGCTTGTAAGCTTTTACTTTGCATGGTAATATCCATAACGCTAATATAACCCACTATTGAAGTTTCTTTAAATAAAGAAATAAATTCATTCATTAAAGAAGGTAAAATGTTTTTAATTGCTTGCGGGAAGATGATTAGCCTCATAGAAGCAGAATAATTAAGTCCCATTGCTCTTGCTGCTTCCATTTGTCCTTTATCTACGCTTTGAATTCCACTTCTTACGATTTCGGCTACATAAGCAGAGCTATTAAGCCCAAGTGCGATAATAGCTACATAAAAATTATCACTCCAAGTAGCAAAAATCACTACTGAAAAAATTAAAAGTTGTAAAAGCAGAGGGGTTCCACGTATAATGTCTATGTATTCATCTATGATAAAATTTAAACTTTGGATTTCTAAAAATCTTAAAAATGCTAGGAAAAAACCAAGCACTATTCCTATTAAAATTCCACCCACTGTTAAACCAAGTGTTGTGAAATAACTATGAACATAAGCTTTGGCTTCTATAGTATAAGCATATTCACCTATGGCTAAACCATTTTGATCTTTAACTTGTAAAATTTCAATAGGAAATGAAAAATAAGCCCAAAAAACAATAATGGCAAAAAATACAAAAATTTTCATCGTATTTTGTTTCAACTTACACACCTTGTAAAATTTTAAAAATCTAAGTGTATAAAAATTAAGTTTTCTTTTTACTTAAAGGTGTCTTATATGATTTTATTATTAGTATTTTGAGTTAAATTTTCACATAGCTTTAAAAAATAAAATAAATTTAATCTAAAATTATATTTTTTTATGACAAATTCATTTTTTTTATGATAAATTTATGCTCAGAAATTATAAAAAAGGAGATAAATATGGATTTGATATCCCAATTTGTTGCCTTTGTGAATAATCAGTATTATTCTATTTTAGTAATTTTACTTATTGCCACAGGGTTTTATTATAGTTATTTGACGGGTTTTGTGCAATTTCGAATGCTTCCTTATGTGTTTGATATCTTAACAGAAAAGCAAGAAAAGCATGAAAAGCACCATATTACTCCTTTTCAAGCTTTGATGATTTCAACAGCTTCAAGAGTTGGTATAGGAAATATCGCAGGTATTGCAGTAGCTGTTGTTTTGGGTGGGCCAGGTGCTTTGTTTTGGATGTGGGCTATGGCGTTTTTTGGTGGTGCCTCAGCTTTTGCAGAAAGCACTCTAGCGCAAGTTTATAAAAGCCGTGATGGTAAAAGTTTTAAAGGTGGTCCTGCTTATTATATTAGTAAAGCCTTAAATTTAAAATGGCTTGGAGCTATATTTGCGGTGATTTTAATCATCACTTACGCTTATGGATTTAATGGTCTTCAAAGCCAAACTATGACTTCAGCGTTTGAGTTTTACTATAAAGGCATGGTTGATGCTAGCGAAGTGAGTTTTGCTCAAAGTTGGTGGCCTATTGTAATAGGAGCAATTTTAGCTGTTTTTGCTGCTTATATGTTTTTTGGTGATCATACTAAAATAGGTAAAGTAAGTTCGGTTATCGTTCCTATTATGGCTATGATTTATGTGGGTTTATCTATCATAGCAATGTTTATGAATTTTGATAAAATTCCTGAAGTGTTTTCTATGATTTTTAAAAGTGCTTTTGATTTTGAAGCTATTTTTGGCGGATTTGCAGGCTCTGCTTTGGTTATAGGTATAAAAAGAGGATTGTTTTCTAATGAAGCGGGTATGGGTTCAGCGCCAAATGCAGCAGCTTCAGCTCTTACAACTCATCCTGCAAAACAAGGGGTTATTCAGGCATTTTCTGTATTAATTGATGTGATTATTTGTACAAGTTCAGGATTTTTAGTGTTATTTTCACTTGCTTATGCAAATAATATCGGCGTAGATGGTAAGCCTATTTTAACAGCACTGCCTTTAGTGCAAGAATCCATGAAAGAATATTATGGAAATTTAGGTGTGCATTTTACTACTGTTAGTATAGTTTTATTTGCTATTACTTCTTTGATAGGAAATTATTACTATGCTCAAGCAAATATTAAATACCTTACTCAAAATCCTATTATTATTAATCTTTTTAAAGCAAGCGCTGTGCTTATGATTTTTATTGGTGCAAATATGGATTTAAAATTTGCGTGGGATTTAGCTGATACTACTATGGCGTTTATGGCTACGATTAATATCATTTCTATTTTATTGCTTGGTGGTATAGTGAAAAAGGTATTAAAAGACTTTAGCGAGCAAAAAAGACAAGGTAGAGATCCAGTGTTTAGTGCTTCAAAGCTTGGTATTAAAAATGCAGAGTGTTGGGACTAATGATAGATTATATTATTATTGCTTTGTTTGTAGCTTTTATGGTTTTTCTTGTGTTTGGCTTTAACCGCCAAATGCAAGAAAAAGCTAAACAAAGAGAAGAAAAACTAAAAACAAAGAAAGATTTTAAAAAAAATAGGTAAAATACACTAAAAATTTTTAAAAAAGAGTGTAAAATGAAATTGTTAATAGAAATAGGCACAGAAGAACTTCCTGCTATTCCTTTATTAAAAGAGCTTCCAAATATTACTAAAAAATGGGAAAAGATTTTACAAGAGTATCATTTAGAATCTGAATTTAAATTTTTCTATACTCCTAGAAGATTAGTTTTTATTCATGAAAATTTTAAAGAAAAACAGGATGATTCTTTTGTGGAATTTATAGGCGCACCTAAGGCGATAGCTTATAAAGATGGAAAGCTTACTCAAGCAGGACTTAGCTTTTTAGAAAAAAGTGGTTTAAAAGAAGAAGAGCTTGAATTTAAAGAAATTAAAGGTAAAGAAGTTTTGTATTGTCAAAAACAGGTGCAAGGCTTACAAAGCAAAGCAGTTTTAGCTCAAATGATCGAAGCTTTTTTAAAAAGCTTGAGCTTTGGTAAAACCATGAGATGGGGTGATGGTAGTTTTGAATTTATCAGAGCTATTCGTTCGCTTTGTTGTATTTTAAATGATGAGTTGATTGAATTTGAAAGCTATGGTGTTAAAAGTGCAAAAAGTACTTTTGTACATAGAAGTGTTAGTTATGATTTGATAGCTTTTGCGAATATTGATGAGTATTTTAAAACTTTAGAGCAAAATTATATTATTTTAGATCAAGAACAAAGAAAAAAGCTTATCATTGAACAGTTAAAGATGCTTGAAAAAGAAAATGATATTACTATTGCAGAAGATGATGAGCTTTTGGCTGAAGTTGTAGCTATCACAGAGTATCCAAAAGCATTATTAGGGCATTTTGAAAAAGAGTATTTAGAAATCCCAAGTGAGGTAATCATCACTTCCATGAGAGAAAACCAACGCTATTTTGCAGTATTTAAAAACAATACTTTAAGCAATCATTTTATCGTAGTTTCTAATGCGGTTTGTAAAGATTATTCTAAAATCATTAATGGAAATGAAAGGGTTTTAAGAGCAAGATTGAGCGATGCGATGTTTTTTTGGAAAAATGACTTAGCACAGGGCTTAAATAATGATAAAATAAGCCAAATGGTTTATCTTGAAGGACTTGGAACCTTAAAAGATAAAATCATTAGAGAACAAAAAATCGCTGCTAAGCTTTGTGAGATTTTTGCTAATACCCAAAAAGATGAAATCTTAAAAGCCATAGAATACTCAAAAGCTGATCTAAGTACTCAAATGGTGTATGAATTTACTGATCTTCAAGGTATTATGGGATCTTATTATGTTAAGGCTATGGGTATGAGCGATGAGCTTGCTTTGGCGATTAAAGAGCAATACCTTCCAAATGGCGATAATTCAGCTATGCCAAGTAATGAATTTAGCTCTATTGTAGCTTTAGCTTATAAATTTGATACACTTATGGGGCTTTTTTCAATGGGGAAAATCCCAAGTGGCACAAAAGATCCTTATGCTTTAAGAAGAGCAGCAAATGGTGTTTTAAAAATTATCCTAGCTTTAAATAAAAATTTTGATCTTAAGATGTTTTTAGAAGCAATAGCTAGTGAATATAAAAGCTTTGATTTGAAAATTTTATTAGATTTTATCTTAGAGCGTTTATATACTTTTTATGAAGTAAATGCTTCTTTTGTTAAAGCTGTGCTTAGCTCTAAAACTTATGATGTTATTTATATTGATTCTTGTATGAAAGCTTTGATTCAAAGCGCAAATAAGGCAGATTTTAGTCAAAATTTTACTACTTTTAAGCGTTTAGCAAATATTGCAGTATTGAGTGAAGCTCAAGTTAATGAAAATTTGTTTAACACTCAAGAGGAAAAAGATTTATATCAAGTTTTTATGCAGTGTAAAACAAAAGAAAACAACACTCAAGAGCTTTTAGAAAGCCTTTTTGCGCTAAAACCACAAATTGATGCTTTTTTTGATAAAGTAATGATTAATGACAAAGATGAAAATATCAAAAATAATCGTCAAGCTTTGGTGTGTGCAATCTATCGTGAGTTTTTAAAAATAGCTGATATTAAAGAGCTTAGTGTATGAGAAGAATTCTTTTTTTTCTATGTTTTTTGATTTTTACTTTAGAAGCTAGAGAGATTGAGCTTGTAAAAGGTCAAGTAGTTTTTTTAGAATTTGATAAAAATAATTTTTTGCAAGTTAGTTCAAATTCTAAAAAACTTCCTTTTTTTGAGTATAAAAATAAAATCATTGTTAGCATAGCTATGCCTTATAAAAATCCTAAAGATAGAAAATTAATAGCTGAATTTAAAGATAATTCCAAAGAAGAAATTAACATAAAATTTAGTGAAGGAAACTATAAAAAAGAATTTTTAAAAGTTAGCGCTTCTAAGGTCAATCCACCTAAAGAAACACTTGAGCGCATTAGTAAAGAATATCAAGAAGCTATTAAGGTTTATAATACTTATGCTAATACAGCTTTATTTGAAGGCAATTTTACATATCCTTTAGAAAGTAAAATTACAAGTGATTTTGGAAAAGCAAGATTGTTTAATGATACTCTTAAAAGTTATCATAGCGGAACTGATTTTAGAGCAGCAAGTGGAACAAAAATTTATGCGAGTAATGATGGTATTGTAAGGATTGCTTCAAATCGTTACTATGCAGGAAATTCGGTAGTGATTGATCATGGATATGGGATTTATTCTCAGTATTATCATCTATCAAAACTTAATGTAAAAGTAGGGCAAAAGGTAAAAAAAGGCGAGCTTGTAGGTTTGAGTGGAGCTAGTGGTAGGGTTACAGGACCACATTTGCATTTTGGAATTTTAGTCAATGGTGTGCAAGTTGATCCACTTGATTTTATAGCTAAATTTAATGCTTTATAATGATAGCTTTTAGTGAGTTTTTTCAAAACTGGATTGATAAATATTACTCTCAAGCTGTGAGTGTTGGCAAAAATGGAGATTTTTATACTGTAGTTAGTGTGGGAAATCTTTTTGGGGTGCTCTTAGCCAATCATTTTTTAAAACTTATAGATGATAAAAAACTAACTTTACCGGTTGAAGTTGTAGAAATAGGGGCAAATGAAGGGCATTTAATGCTTGATTTTATACAAGCTTTATACACTCTTAGAGCTGATGTTTTAGAGCAGATTGAATGTTTTGTCATAGAGTCGCATGAAAAGTTAAGATGTGTTCAAAAAAAACTTTTTGATGAATATGATTTAGATGTAAAAATTTATAATTCTTTAGAAGAATGTCATTTTAAAAATGCTTTTTTTTATGCTAATGAATTATTTGATTGTTTTGCATGTGAACTTATAAAAGATAAAACAATGGCATATGTTGATGATGATTTAAACATTGTTTTTAAGCCTATGCATGAAGATCTTTTAAAAGAATGTGAAAAATATGCTATCACCAATAGCGAGCTTTGTATCTCTTATAAACCTTTTTTATCCAAACTAAAACAAACTTGTGAAAAACTAACTTTTGCATGTTTTGATTATGCAAAAAAAGAAGAAAAAATTAGCATTAGAATGTATAAAAATCACCAAGTGTATAATCTTTTTGAAGAGAATTTAAAAGATTTTTTTGCTAAAAGTGATATTACATATAATGTAAATTTTGATCATTTTTTACAAGTTTTAAAAGAAGAGGGCTTTGAAGTGTTAGAATATAAAAATCAAAATCAAGCCTTAATTGACTTTGGCTTAGAAGAAATTATCGAACATGCTAAAAATGCTAATCCCCAAATTTGTAAAAACTTTATCAGCCAAAGTAAAAATTTGATGTTTAACTTTGGCGATAAGTTTAAGTTTTTAGAATTTAAGCTTTAAAATCACTGCTTGTAATATCAAGCCCAAAACCTTTTAAGCCTATAAATTCTTTATCGGTATTTTGACTTAGAAGTTTGATTTTTGAAATTTTTAAATACCTTAAAATTTGCGCTCCTATGCCGTAATTTTTAAATTGTGTGTTTTCTTGTTTTTCATTTTTCATGAAAATGATTACGCCACCTTCTTGGCTTAAAAACTCAATTTGTTTTAATAATTCATTAAATTTATTAGAAGTTAGAAGTTCAAAGTCGCTTCCACTAAGATAAAATTTAACATTCTCACATTCTTTCAAAGCGCCAAAGCTAAAAGCTATATGTTCATTTTCATTATGATCTTTAAAAGTCATTTTTTTAGCTTTAAAACCTGCTAAAATACTGTCTTCTTCTTTGATTAAAGAAATCAAACTTTCATTTTTTAAACGATACTCGATTAAATCTGAAATAGTAATCATATTAATAGCGTGTTTTTTGCAAAACTCAAGCAAATCGCTTCTTCTAGCCATATCTCCATTATCTTTGACAATTTCACATATCACGCACGCTTCTTTTAATCCTGCCAAGCGACATAAATCCACTGTTCCCTCGGTATGGCCTGTTCTTTCTAAAACCCCGCCTTTTTTTGCTATCAAAGGATTAATATGACCAGGACGCACAAAATCACTTGCCTTTGCATTATCATCAGCAAAAATTTGTATAGTCATATCCCTTTCATAAGCACTTACTCCTGTTGTTGCATTTTTTGCATCAACGGTTATGGTGAAAGCTGTTTCGTGATTTGATGTATTTTTAGGTACCATTAAAGGTAGTTCAAATTTTTTAGCTAAGTTTTCACTCAATGCTACACACACCACACCTCTTGCGTGAGTAATGGTAAAATTTATTTTTTCTTGTGAGCTAAATTGCGCAGGGAAAATTAAATCCCCTTCATTTTCTCTATCTTCTGCATCTACCATTACTAACATCTTGCCATCTTGAAGTTCTTTTATAGCTTGTTCTATGCTTATATATCCCATAAAATTATTCCTTAATAATATTTTTAAAAATATTATAGCATTTTTCTTGACATTATGTAAAAAATAATATATAATACCAGTTCTAATTTAGAAATTACTTCATTTATTGGGGTATCGCCAAGCGGTAAGGCAACAGGTTTTGGTCCTGTCATTCAGGGGTTCGAATCCCTTTACCCCATCCACTTCATATGATGCCGCGAAGTAGAGCAGTGGTTAGCTCGTCGGGCTCATAACCCGAAGGTCGGGAGTTCAAATCTCCCCTTCGCAACCAATCTTTATCATTTTGCTAATTTTATTGTTATAACATTAGAAATACAATAATGGGACAGAATATGCTTTCATCATGGTGTAACAAACAAGAAGAAATCTGTCGGTGGAAAAATAAAAAGTCCATAAAAATGGACACTTTATTTTTCTACAAACCTTAAACTTAAAATTTGATTATCTTATTTCTTTTACTTTATTTTTCCAAAAATCAATAATTTTTTATCAATTTTAGGATTTATTTCAGCTTCTTTTATTAAATCATTTATACAATCAATTCTTTTTTGCCTAGATTTAATGGTTTTTAGTTTCTTAGCGTCTTCATAATACTTAATATATTGATTTTCAAAAAGACTTACACCATAATTATTTTTTAAAAGCTGAATAATACCAGCAATTAAACCATAAGCTTTAGGATGTCTTTCTTGTATTTTTTGTTCCATTTCTAATGCAAGTTTTCTTCTGCTTTCTGCAACATCTTTATTTTTTGATTTTAAAGCTATATCAACGCTTTCTTCTGCGATTAAGATAAAATTTATTGCCTCTAAATAATTATCCTGGCTATTTGAAGAGAGATAATGTGAAATTTTTTCTTGTTTATTTGTAGGAAAATTTTTACACTGCTCATATAATTCTCGATAAGGTCTTTCTAATCTTTTAATTTTACCATAATGAATTTTTAAATGTAAAAAGGCTGTAATCATGAAAAATAAAATAATTGTTTGTTTTGTTGTTTTAGTTAATATAATCCCTATTATATCTTATATTGTTTATATCAGTAGTACCAAGCTGTCAAATTTTCAGTTTTTATTTTCATTAATTTGTTTTTTTGTAGTTTTTGGATCAATCTCTATACTTAGTTTGTTATTTTTAAATACAAAAAAGATTATTTCTTTATCGCCTGCAAAAAGAGAAGAAGACTATAACAATTATGATTTTACTGATATTTCTTATAGTTTTCTACCTTATAATATTCACCATAATGATTACAAGTAGAAAAGTAATACTCCTTAAATTTTAGGAGTACTATTTTCTTTTAAATCCGAATTTCTATCATTTATTTGTTTTTGAATTTTATCTTGCGTATTTTGATTTACTCTATTTATTTCCTCTGCAACACTTAAACCACCACTAACAATGTCTTTAGGTGTATTTCTCATAGTAACTATACTATTCTCATTAGAATTAATTTGATTTGCCGTAGAATTAGATTTTTGTTTTGCTGAAAAAGGGTTGTAATGATCTTTAGCAGTGTATTATAAATATTTTGTTATAAGCTTATGCAAAATGAAAATTCTTATTTGTCTCTTTGTAAAATCCAGTTTTAATATCTGATATTTTTATAATGGTTGATTTAAATAATTTATTATTGAACGCAATTGCTAATTTTTCTAAAGTATGTAAATTTTTATTATACTTGTTGTAAAAATTTTATATTTCAAGGAGTATTATTTTTGTTTTTAATAAAAATAAATGGTGGATTTAGCAGGACTCGAACCTGCGACCAACCGGTTATGAGCCGGTTGCTCTAACCAACTGAGCTATAAATCCGCCAGAAGTTAAAATAAAAATGTTATTATATCTTTATTTCCTTAATTTAAATTTAGAATTTTATTTTTACCGCTTTTTCTATTGCTAAATATCTAAAAGTTATTAAATTTTGTAAAATTCCAAAGAAAATCATAAAGGTAGCAAAAGAACTTCCACCATGACTAAAAAATGGCATAGGTATACCAACAACAGGAGCAAAACCTATGGTCATTGATATATTTACTGCTACATATATGAAAATAAACAAAGCAATGCAATTTGTCACTACTCTTGTAAAATAATCATCTTTGAGTTTGTAATTCAAACTCAATAAGTGAAAAATGAGTAAGGTGTAAAGCAATATGATTATAACCGCACCAATAAAACCAAATCTTTCAGATAAGTATGCAAAGATAAAATCACTCGTAGAAATAGGTAAAAATTTAAAATGTGTTTGTGTGGCTTCATCTGCTTTTTTTCCACTCAAACCACCACTTCCTATAGCGATGATGGATTGTTTTACATGGTAACTTGGCTCTTCAGCTAAGAAATCATGAATTCTTTGTTTTTGATAAGGCTTTAAAAAATCACTATAAATAATAGGTGAAGCAATAGCTATAACTAAAAAAATACTAAGCCAAATTTTATAATTTACCCCTATGATAAAAAGCGTTCCAAAGCCTACTATTAAAAGTACTAAAGCTGTTCCTAAATCAGGTTCTCCTGCTATAAGTAAAAATGGGAGTAAGATATAAAAACTTAGCTTTAAAAATTGTTTTAAACCATAGCCATTATGAGGTGGTGGGTTTTGATAAATCAAATAAGCTAACATTAAAATAAAAGAAGGCTTAAAAATTTCAGAAGGCTGTATGGTAAAATGCGTAAAAGGTATCTCAAGCCATCTTCTAGCACCAAGTTTTTCAACACCAAAAATATCTACGCTCAAAAGTAAAGCTATATTGATCCAATATAACACAGGTATAAGCCACATTAATCTTCTTAAAGGTAAAAAGAAAAAAAATGCAAATCCTGCAAAACCTACTAAAGTATAGATAAATTGTTTTTCGGCTAAGCGTGTATTTGCTTCATAAATTAAAAGAAAAGATATAGCTATGATAGGCAACACTAAAAGAGGTTGAACAAAATCAAAATGCGTTAGAATTCTTCTATCAAGTTTTATCAAAGCTAACCTTTTTTACAAAATATTGTGTAATTATATGCTAAAATTGCAAATTTTATCACAAGGAAATATAATATGCTAAAAATTTCATCGCTTTGTGAAGAAAGATTGGATATTTTTTTATCAGATATACTTAAGCAAAGTCGTTCGCAAGTTGCTAAACTAATCAAAGAAAATTGCATATATATTAATGAAAAATTAGAAAATAAAAGTTCTAAAAAAATAAAACAAAAAGATGAAATAAGTATTTTTTTACCTTTAGTAAAAGAAGCCAAAGAAAGCTACACGCCCGAGTTTGATATAGAAATTTTATATGAAGATGATGATGTTTTAGTTTTAAACAAAGCTCCTAATGTTGTCGTGCATGGTGCAAGTAGTGTTAAAGAAGCGACTTTGGTGGATTGGCTTTTGCATAAGGGCTATGCTTTATCAAATTTAAATGGAGAGCATAGAGCAGGGCTTGTGCATAGACTTGATAAAGGCACAAGCGGAGCTATCATCATAGCTAAAAACAATCAAGCACATCAATTTTTAGCAAATCAACTTTTAGATAAAAGCATGGGAAGATTTTACCTTGCTTTGAGTGAATTGCCTTTGAAAAATGATAAAATGAGTAATGAAAAAGCTATTATGCGTTGTCCTAATAATAGGCTTAAAAAAATTACTACAAACACTAAAAATCCTTTGGCAAAAAATGCAAAAACAGATTTTATAAATTTATTAAGTGCTAAAAACTGCTCTTTAATAGCTGCTAAGTTATACACAGGAAGAACCCATCAAATCAGGGTGCATTTGGCAGATTTTAATCGCTACATTTTAGGAGATGAATTATACGGATATAAAGGAAAAATAAAGTATAATAGAGTAATGCTTCATGCGTATTTGATTTATTTTATTCATCCTAGGACTAAAGAGTTAATGTTTATAAAAGCTCCTATGTTTGATGATTTTTATCAAATTTTAAAAGAAAATTTTACACAAGGAGAGATAGATGAAAAAACTTCACTGGATTATCTTAAGTTCTGCTTTGGCTTTTAGTGCTTGTAGTACAACTATGAGTTCGCCTCAAATTGCTCAAGTAAATGATACTTTACCAAAAATTTCAAATATTAAAAGTATAAGTGATATTACAAGTATAGCTTTTGAATGGGAACCATTGTATGATCAAAATATAGCAGGCTATTATATTTATAGGGCAAATGCAGCTGGTGCACCTATGGAGCTTATAGCAAAAATTAAAAATAAATTTCAAACTCATTATACTGATACAAATTTAGAACCAAATACAAGGTATTATTATTCTATGAAAACCTTTAACGAGCTTGGACAAGTTTCTCAAGATGGCGTGAGTATAGAAGCTTTTACAAATAGAGTGATTGATCCAGTGCCTTTTGTGCAAGCTATTGTTGGTTTGCCAAATCGTGTAAAAATAGTTTGGAGACCACACCCTGATGTAAGAGTAAATTCATACATCATTGAGCGTGCAAACATGAAAGATATGAAATTTAAAGAATTAACTAGGGTTAAAAATCGCTTAAGTGCTGAATATATAGATGATTCATTAAAGCCTGATGAAAGTTTTCAATATAGAATCATTGCTTTAACTTATGATGGTATTAAAAGTACTCCAAGTAAGATAGTCGAATCAACCACCAAAGCCCTTCCTCCTATGGTAAGTAATTTGCAAGCAAGCAAAGATGCACCAAGAAAAATCATTCTAACTTGGGATAAAATTGATTATGCTGATTTTGCTTATTATAAAATTTATTCAAGTTCAACTACCTTTTTACCTTTTAGCGTGGTAGCTAAAACTTCTGAAAATACTTATGAAGATGTAGTTAAAGGTGTGGCTGAAAAAAGATATTATAAAGTGAGTATGGTGGATAAAGATGGCTTGGAAAGTCCTATAGCAAGTGAGCCTGTAGAAGGTATTACCTTAGGGGCGCCATTAGCACCAAGTATTGTTTTGTGTGCTGTTGAAGATGATGGCATTAGAGTTGAATGGGTTGATAATGATGATAGAGCTAAAGAGTATATAGTTAAAAGAAGTGGTGGTGGAAGTAATGCTATGTTTAAAGAGATTAAATCTAAACAATTAAAAGATATCACAGCTGTTCCTGGAAAAGTGTATAGTTATGAAGTTATAGCTATTGATGCAAATGGTATAGAATCAAAAGCTTCTGATAAATTTACAGCGGTGAAATAATGCCAAATTTTAAGTGTAAAATTTTAAAAGAAATTCAACTTCCTTTTGAAAAAGATGGGGTTGAATTTTTATGGCTTGCTAAAGGTGAAAATGTAGATTTGCTTTTTACGCGCATAAAACAAGAAAACTTTTTTTTGCAAATTAAAAAAGATGAAAAAAAACTTGAATGGCTTATTAAAGGTGAAAAACACACTAAGCCTTCGCAAATTGGGTACTTGCAAAAAGCCTTACTTGTGTTTAAAGAAAATTTCACTCAAGATGTAGTTTGTGAAGCTGTGGCGTTAAAACATACAAGGTTAATCCAAAAAACACCTTTAATTGCTAATGATTTAAAAGAGTTGTTAGAGCAAATAAAAAACAAAAAGCAAATTTACATTGAAATAGGCTTTGGAAGTGGTAGACATTTGCTTTATCAAGCAAGATTAAATCCTGACGTTTTGATTATAGGTGTAGAAATTTACACCCCTGCGTTAGAGCAAGTAGCTAAACTTGCCTTAAGTGAAAACTTAAATAATGTTTTATTAATAGAAACTGATGCAAGATTATTATTAAACGTACTTGAATCTAATCTAGTAGATAAAATCTTTTTGCATTTTCCTGTTCCTTGGGATAAAAAGCCTCACCGTAGAGTAGTGGGGTTAAATTTTGCAAATGAATGCGCTAGAGTTTTAAAAGAAAATGGACAATTTGAACTTAGAACAGATAGCTTTTTGTATTTTGATTTTACTTTAGAAACTTTTTTAACTTTTTCGCATTTAAAAGCCTTGATTAAGAAAAATGAAAATTTAGAAATTTCAAGCAAATATGAAGATCGTTGGAAAAGACAAAATAAAGATATATATGATTTAATCATCAGTGGTTTTAGTAAGAGTGAAAGTTTAAGTAAGGATCAAAAATTTGCTATTGAAGATTTAAAATTAAACACAGAAGAATTAGCTTGTGTAAAAAAGAATTTTAAAAATGAGGTTTTTAAAGGTGAGGATTTTTTCTTGCATTTTGAAAAAATGTATATTAAGGATGATGGGCTTATTATTAAAATAGCTTTTGGTGCTTTTTACAAGCCTGAACATGTTTATATAGCTTTAAACACACAAAAAATAGAATTTATCTTTGAGCAACCCTTTAAAACTAAAGAAAATTTAAAAGCTATAGAAAAATTAAGAGAAATATTGTATTCTTATATCAAATAATAATTTATAAAATAAATTAAGGAAAAAGCAGTGATGATAGAAGCTAAAAAGCTTTGTCTTGGTTATGATGAACTTGTTATAGAAAATGCTAGTTTTTCGCTGAAAGATAATGATTTTGTTTTTATTACAGGAAAAAGTGGTAGCGGGAAATCAACTTTGTTAAAATCTTTCTATGGAGATTTGGAGCCAATAAGTGGAAGCTTAAAGGTTTGCAATGATGACTTAGTGGATATTTCTAATGCTGAGCTTTTGCAGCTTAGGCAAAAAATAGGAATTATTTTTCAAGATTATCGTTTAGTTCAAGAATTTAGTGTAGAAAAAAATGTAATGCTACCTTTGATGATTAAAGGTTATAGTAAGAATGTATGTAAAGAACAAGCTGCAAAGCTTTTAAAGCATGTAAATTTAACTTTCAAAGCTGATAAAAAGCCAGCTCAGCTTTCAGGTGGAGAGCAACAACGCGTGGCTATGGCAAGAGCTTTAGCACATAATCCAAAATTACTCTTATGCGATGAACCAACGGGAAACTTAGATGAGTATTCTTCAGATATTATATGGACTTTATTAAAATCAGCTAGAGAAATACTTGGAACTTGTGTGGTAGTTGTTACGCATAGAATTCCTACTAATTTAAGACTTGATTATCGTCGTTTTAATATAGAAAATGGGAGAATGAATGAAATCTTTTAAAAATCATCTTTCTTTAATATTTGCTTTAATGGTAATGATGTTTGCTTTTGAATTTTTAATCATTACAAACAAAACTATAGAGCATTATGAAAAACTTTTAAATAAAGATTATAATATTATTTTAGTAGGAAAAACTCATTTAGATAAAAAAAGCATAGAAGATCAAGTAAGTCATTTTCAGTCTTTAGAAATTTTAAATCCAAATGAAATGATAGATAGACTTAAGAATGATATATCGGCTAAAAACATAGAGGTTTTAAAGGCTACATTGCCAAAATTTTATACTTTAAAACTCAATAAGCTTTTATCAGAAGATGAACTAAATGCTTTAAAAGATAAGCTTTTAAAAAATCCTAATATTACTAAAGTAGAAACTTTTGCTAAAACACATACAAAAATTTATAAACTTTTGGTCTTGGTGAAATTTTTATTATGGTTTTTCTTGTTTATTATAATATTGCTTAGTTTTGTATTATTGCTTAAACAAATGAAAATTTGGCTTTTTGAGCATACTCAAAGAGTAGAAATCATGTGTTTACTTGGAGCACCATTTTGGTTTAGATCTTTTATGCTTTATAAGATTGTTTTTATTGATTGTTTTATAGCGTTTTTATTGCTTGTATTATTTTTTACCCAAGTTTATGATCTTGAATCCATTAAACTAGCTTTGCAAAGTGTGGATATTAGTTTACCTAAAATAAGTATTTTCACGCATTTGTTTTTGATTTTTTTAGCAATGCTTTGTGTTTGTTTTGCTTGTGTGAATTTTGTAATGTTTAAGGTTAGAAAATGAAAAAATGCTTTTGGCTTTTTTTATTTTCTTGTTCTATCTTGTTTGCAAATGAAATCGAACAAAAACAAAAAGATATTAAAGAAAATGAACGTATAGTAAAGCAACTTTCTAAAAAATTAGAAGATTTAGCAAGCGAAATTTTAGATAATGAGAAAAATTTAAAAAAAATCGCTTCAGAAATTAGCACTTTAACTTCAAAAACTTCTAAGCTTGAAAGCTCAGTAAAAACTCAAATAAAAGCACTAGAGCAACTCAATGCGCAAAATAAAGATCTTTTGCAAAATAAAAATAAAATCGAAGGAAAGATTATTGATTTAATTGCTAAAGATTTTGCTTATGATTTGGCAATTCCTAAAAATTATATTGAAAGTGAAGATAGTATTATAGCTTTAGAATTAGTTGGGGTTTTAGATAAAATTTTTAAGGAAGAATTTTACCAAATTTCAAAAGATTATGAAGATATAAGCAAAAAAATAGAAGAAAAACAAATACAAATTACTACAATTAATAGCAATTTAAAATCCTATAAAGATCAAATTGATGAGCTTAAAAATCTTAGAAAAAAGCAAGAGCAAGAAATAGTTAAACAAAAAACTGATAAGGAAATTTATACTAGAAAACTTTCTAATTTACAAGCTCAACAACAAGAATTAAGAAAAACACTTAATAAATTAAAAATTATCAAAGAAAAAGAAGAAGAAAAATTAGCACAAAAAAAAGAAGATAAAAAGCCAAATTCAAATATAAAACAAGTGGGTTCAAGCTATCAAACAAGCAGTGTCAAGCGCTATAGCGGCTCTAAGACAATCGCCCCTTTAGAATCTTACACAGTAAAACAAAAATTTGGAAATTACATAGATCCTATTTATAATATTAAAATTTATAACGAAAATGTAGTTTTAAAAAGTGATAGCGCTAATGCTGCAGTAAGAAATGTTTTAGATGGTAAAGTGGTTTTTGCAAAAGCAACTCCAACTTTAAAACAAGTTGTGATTGTTGAAAATAAAGATGGTATACATACTATTTATGCACATTTAGATAAAATTGCACCTGGGGTTAAAGTGGGTAGAAATATTAAAAAAGGTTATATTATAGGCAGGGTTGAGAGTGATTTAACTTTTGAAGTAACACAAAAGAATTTTCATATTAATCCTTTAGAAATGATTAAATAAATTAGTTTTTTTTAATGCGAATTTTGATATAGTTTCAAATCAAAGGAGAAATTTAATGAACAATAAAAGAAAAAGAGTATTGGTTAAATTTTCTGGGGAAGCTTTGGCTGGAGAAAATGGGTTTGGTATAGAAAATTCTATTTTAAAATACATAGCTTCTGAGATAAAAAGCTTGATTAATGAAAATGTTGAAGTAGGTATAGTAATAGGCGGTGGAAATATCATTAGAGGGGTATCTGCTGCAAGAGATGGGCTTATAAAAAGAACAAGTGGCGATCATATGGGTATGCTTGCTACTGTGATTAATTCTATAGCTATGCAAGAAGCATTAGAAAGCGCTGGGCTTGATGTAAGGGTTCAAAGTGCTATTCAAATGGAAGCATTTTGTGAAACTTATATTATGAGAAGAGCGCATAGACATTTAGAAAAAGGACGTATAGTTATTTTTGCTTGTGGTACAGGTAATCCTTATTTTACTACAGATACTGCTGCAACTTTAAGAGCGGTAGAAATTCAAGCAGATATGATTATTAAAGCGACTAAAGTAGATGGAATTTATGATAAAGACCCTAAAAAATATGATGATGCTATTATGCTAAATGAATTAAGCTATGAAAGAGCTTTACATGATAATATAAAAGTTATGGATGATACAGCAATAGCTTTAGCTAAAGATAATGCTCTACCTATCGTGGTATGTAATATGTTTAAAGAAGGAAATTTATTAAAAATCATTCAAGGCGATATGAGCTTATGCTCTATTGTTAAAAATCAAGGTTAAAGGTAAAAAATGAGAGTAGAACAAATAGCTGCAAAAGCATTAAAAAAATTAAAAGATGATAGATATAAACTAGCTCTTGTAGTGGCTAAAAGAGCTGAAGAGCTTGCAAACGGTGCAGAACCTTTGGTAAATTTAGATAAAAATAAATTCAAATATACCGACATTGCTTTACATGAAATAGCAGAAGACAAAATCGTTTTAGAGGGATTTATTGAAGCTAGTAAATGATGAGTTATTGTTAGATAAACTTGTTGATGATGTTAAAAATTGTAAGGATTTACAAAGAGCAAAAGAAATCCTTTTTATGGTCTTTCCACAATCTGCTGTTTTAGAAAAAGCAGTAGATTTTTGTATCCAAAAACACGAAGGACAATTTAGAAAAAGTGGGGAACCATATGCAGTCCATCCTATATTAGTAGCTTCTTTTGTGGCATTTTTAAGCCCGGTGCAGTCTATGATCATCGCTGCATTATTACACGATGTGTTAGAAGATACAAATTGTAATGAAGACGAATTAAATGCAAATTTTGGTGAAGAGGTAACCAAATTAGTTCAAGGTTTAACTAAAATAGTCAGTATTAGAGAAGATCATCTTACGCGCTCTAATTCTAATGAAAAACTTGCAAAATCTGCTTTAACTTTTAGAAATATGCTTTTAGCTGGTGTTGAAGATGTGAGTGTGCTTGTAATAAAACTTTGCGATAGATTACACAATATGCTTACTTTAAATTTTTTAAGAGAAGATAAACAAAAAAGAATCAGCGAAGAAACCTTGGTAGTATATGCGCCTATAGCTCACAGACTTGGAATTTCAAGTATAAAAAATTTACTTGAGGATTTAAGTTTTAAGTTTTTATTACCTGATGAGTATGCACAAATTGATAATTATATAAATGCAAAAGATCAACAAATTCAACTTGGATTTAATGAATTTATTTCAAAGATAGAAATGTTGTTTTTAGAGAATGGTTTTAGACAAGGCAGTTTTGTTATACATAAAAGAATTAAACATAATTATTCTATTTATTTGAAAATGCAAAGAAAAGGTGTAGGACTTGATGAAGTTTTAGATCTTTTGGGTGTAAGAATTTTGGTAGAAAAAGTTTATGATTGCTACTTGGCCTTAGGAATTTTACATACGCATTTTAATCCTTTAATCTCAAGATTTAAAGACTATATAGCCTTGCCAAAACAAAATGGTTATCAAACCTTACACACAACACTTTTTGATGCAAAAAATATTATAGAAGCTCAAATTCGCACCTTTGATATGCACAAGACTGCTGAATTTGGTGTGGCAGCACATTGGAAATACAAAGAAGGAAACATAACAACACCAAATTTAGATTGGCTTGCAGATATTTCCATGCATGGCAAAGAAGAAGGAAATAATATACAAGATTGTGATGCTATTGAGCTTTATGAATATGCAAAAGATAGTTTATATATAGAAGATATAGCGGTATATTCTCCAAAAGGTGAGATTTTCACTTTGCCGCGTGGGGCTACGGCTTTAGACTTTGCATATGAGGTTCATACTAAAGTAGGGTTACATGCAAAAACAGCTTTTGTTAATCGTATGAGAGTGCCGCTTTTAACTGTGTTAAAAAATGGAGATATAGTTAGCATTGAAACTTCAGAAGAAGAATTTTTTAGATGTTCTTGGATAGATAGTGTTAAAACAGGAAAAGCTAGGGCTAGTATAAGAGATTTTTGTAAGCAAAAGAAAAAAGAATTAAATAATAAAATTGCTATAAATCTTTTATCTACGGTGTTTAATAAAGATTCTAAGCTTATAGAAGAATGGCTTGAAAAAGAAAAATTTAACAAAAAGCTCAGACAAATTGCCTTGGATTTTAATTATTTTAAAGAGGTAATTATAGCTCTTAGAAAATATATAGGGCAAAATCAAGCAGCTAAATTTGAGCAAAATGAGCAAAAATTTGAAAGTATAGTAATTGGTTCTAACTATAAAATAACCACGATTAATTTTGATTATTGTTGTAGGCCTAAAAGAGGGGATGAAATCATTGCTTTTAGACACTCAACTGGAGCAACGATACACCATAAGCTTTGCGAGCAAGCAATGAAAATGATAGAAGATAATAAAGAAATGGTTTTTGTTTCTTGGAATGATAGCTCGATAAAAAGTTACAAAATCATCGTTTCTATAGAAAATAAAAAAGGTTCTTTAGCAGATTTTCTAACTACTTTAGCTAAAATGCAAATAAATGTTTTAAGTATCAATTCAGCTGATTCAGAGCCTGTGGTGGCAAATTATTTTGAAGTGCAGGTTGAATTACCTAATAATGTAGATGTTGAAAATGCAAAAGAAAGATTAAAAGCTAGGTATAAAATCTTAGATTTTACATCTTTAAACGATGCGTATAATAATCACTAAAAAAGGTTTTATAATGAATATTGAAGAAATTATTAAAGAAATTAAACGAGGAATAGCAGAAATTATTGATGAGGAAAGATTAGTTTCTTTGGTAAAAAATTACTATGAAAAAGGTGAAAATTTTTTTATAAAGGCTGGTTTTGATCCTACAGCTGCTGATTTGCATTTGGGTCATACTGTGGTTTTGAGCAAAATGGCTTTGCTTCAAAAGCATGGAGCTATAGTGCAGTTTTTAATAGGTGATTTTACTGCTCAAATCGGTGATCCAACAGGAAAAAGTGCTACAAGAAAAAAGCTTGATAAAGAAGAAGTACTTAAAAATGCCAAAACCTATGAAGAGCAAGTTTTTAAGATTTTAGATCCAAGTAAAACTCAAATTCATTTTAATTCTAAATGGCTCAATGAGCTTGGTGCCGCTGGTATAGTAGAACTTGCTTCGACTTTTAGTGTTGCTAGAATGCTTGAAAGAGATGATTTTACCAAGCGTTTTAAAGAACAAAGTCCTATATCAATTTGTGAGTTTTTATATCCACTTTTACAAGGTTATGATAGTGTTGCATTAAAAAGTGATATAGAAATGGGTGGAACGGATCAAAAGTTTAATCTTTTAATGGGTAGACAGCTTCAAAGAGTATATAATTGCCAAAAAGAACAAGCGGTGATGATGATGCCATTGCTTGAAGGCCTTGATGGCGTAAATAAAATGAGTAAAAGCTTAGGAAATTATATCGGTGTGACTGAAAATGCCAAAGATATGTATGCTAAGGTTTTGAGTATAAGTGATGAGCTAATGTTTAGATATTATGAGCTTTTAAGTGAAAAAAGCTTAAATGAAATTTCACAAATAAAAGATGATATTAAAAACAGTTCATTACATCCTAAAAAAGCTAAGGAAAATTTAGCTTTGGAAATTACTGCACGTTTTCACTCAAGCGAATGTGCGCTAAAAGCTAAGGAAGAATTTGATAAAGTTCATAGTGCAAAAGAGCTTCCTAGTGATATATCAAGTTTTGCCTTAGAAGGTAGTATTTGGCTTGCAAAAGCTATAGTAGAGTGCAAAATGGAAAGTTCTACTTCAGCAGCTAGAAGATTGATTAATTCTAATGCAGTAAGTGTTAATGGAGAAAAAGTTCAAGATGAACAATACCAACTAGAAAGTGGTGAATATATTTTACAAGTTGGAAAAAGAAAATTTGCAAAATTAAAGGTAATATGATGAGTTTTAAAGTTTTAAAAATTGGAAAGCATGAGATAAAATATCCTATTTTTCAAGGTGGTATGGGACTTGGTATAAGTTGGGACAAACTTGCTTCTGCGGTTTCTTTAAATGGTGGATTAGGGATTATTTCTTCAGTAGGAACTGGATATTATGAAAATAGAGCACATATAGATAAAGAGTTCAATGCAAAGCCTTATGGTAGTGATAATTTTTACTCAAAAGCAGGCTTAAAAGCCTTGATAGATAATGCTAGAAAGGTTTGTAAAGATGCACCTTTAGGCTGTAATATTTTATATGCAAGTAATAATTATGCGCAAATTGCACGCAATGCTTGTGAAGTTGGTTTTAATGTAATAGTTTCAGGCGCAGGGCTTCCTACAAATTTACCTGAATTTACACAAGATTATCCTGATGTTGCTTTGGTGCCTATTGTATCATCAGCTAAAGCTTTAAAAATTATCTGCAAAAGATGGCAAAGTAGATATAATCGCTTGCCTGATGCAGTTATAGTTGAAGGACCAAAAAGTGGTGGACATCAAGGTTTTACTTATGAGCAATGTTTAATGGATGAATATCAATTAGAAAATGTAGTGCCACAAGTTGCGCAAGAAATTAAAAACTGGGGAGATATACCATTAATTGCTGCAGGTGGAATTTGGGATAAGCAAGATATAGAAAAAATGATGTCTTTAGGAGCAAGTGGCGTTCAAATGGGAACTCGCTTTATAGGAACTTTTGAATGTGATGCGAGTGATGATTTTAAACAAGTATTGTTAGATTGTAAAAAAGAAGATATTGAGCTTTTAAAATCTCCAGTTGGCTATCCCGCAAGAGGAGTAAGAACTAATCTTTTAAATTTAGTGGATAAAAGAATGGGGCCAAAAATTTCTTGTGTGAGCAATTGTGTTGCACCATGTGGCAGAGGCAAGGAAGCTACTAAGGTGGGTTATTGTATAGCAGATAGATTATATGATGCTTGGAGTGGTAAAAAAGAAACAGGCTTATTTTTTACAGGGGTTAATGGATATAGACTAGATAAGCTTATTGGTGTAGAAGAGCTAATGAAAAAATTAGTTAATGGTGAAGATGCTTAGAATATTTTTTATTTTTTTATTATTTTGTCTTAGTGTTTTTGCTAATGCAGAAGTTAAGAAATTTGATCAAAATTTTTTAACTTCTAATTCAGAAGAAAAACTACAATTACACCAGCAGTTAAAATCTTTGTATATACAAAGTGTGATTAATGATAATAATGAAGAAAAAAATGAGATTTTAAAAAGATTAATTATAAGTTCAAATTCTTTAGGTTTTGATGATAAAGCTTATGTGCAAGAGCTTAAAGAAAGTGGGGTAAGTGAAGAAGAAATTTCGCGTTTAAAAAATGCTTTAAAAGTTATACAAGATCAAAAAATAAAAAAAGAACAACCAAAAATTGAAACTAACACCACATTACCTATTAATAAAAAAGAAGATAAAAAAGAAGATAAAAAAGAAGATAAAAAAGAAGATAAAAAAGAAGATAAAAAAGAAGATAAAAAAGAAGATAAAAAAG
>NZ_JBMJAR010000007.1:0-78476 GCF_049221845.1 Campylobacter sp. GB48 | reverse complement strand
AAGACAAAAAGTCTTAGCTTTTTAAAACCCTTTCGTTAAAAAAGGAAATGAAATTATATCAATAAAAGCTTAAAGTTTTATTAAATAGATTAGACATGTGGGAATTTGTTTTAGGGGTGGAATGAATGTAGAATAATATAGAATAGGAGATATAAGAGGATAAAAAACTCCAAAATTTAGCATGGATTTTAAATTTTTGCATAAAACATATTTAACTATAAAGTTAAAACGCTTGTTTTGCCAAAATAATATATGGTTTTAACCAAATAGTTCCATAGCGTCTTTATATGCACTAACTAACGAAGATAAAGTAACAAAACCACCGATAATTAAAAAAATCATTTCGATTTTTTCTTTTATTCTCTTTTATTTTTTCCTTTTTATCTTCTTCTTGATTTTGTTCAATATGTAAAATATCAACAAGATTTTCTATCTGGATTTTAAGTTCTTGATGTTGCTCTAAAATATTATAATATTGAAATATAATTTTCCATATTGCATGTTTTTGTTGATAGTTATAGTGCACTGGATTACTAAAAAAATACTTTAGATTAAAAACATAAAAATCTTTTTTAATATCAATAACATCATGATAATTTTCTTTATCTATAATACCTGAAGTCAAATTCAAATAATGCTCCATTTTTTCACGATAAGCCAAAGAAAGTGCAAACATAATCATTGTATCGTTAAATTTACTTTCACAATTATTAAATTTAGCCTGAAGTAAAAAGCCTTTTTCTGAAAACACAACTTTAATATCTGGATTATCATAACAATTTGATTTATCTATTTTTAATGTAGAACTACCTCTTGATAGTTGCGATATTTTACCATCATTCATATTTTCATCAGTATATGCAACTATATAATCTATCACACTTTTTTAAATTGATAATACTCTTGACTTACCGAGACTCCATCTTTTATATATATAATACATATATCAAAAATTTTATATATTAATATTGTATCTTTGGCATACTTTTGTTCTTCTATATTGGTATAAATTTCTAAATTTTGAGCCAAAAAGGTATGAAAAAAATCTTTTGTTCTTGTATCTTTTTTAAATTTATCCTTGCAAAAATTTTCGATAATTTTAACTTGATATATATTTACCATAGTATCTTCATAATTTTGTAATAATATAAATTTAATTTTTTATTATAAATACGATTAAGATGAATTGTAAAACTTTAAATGCTTAAAAGGATTTTAAAGTAGTGGTGCGGATGAAAGGACTTGAACCTTCACGCATTGCTGCACCAGATCCTAAGTCTGGCGTGTCTGCCAATTTCACCACATCCGCAAAAGTGGTACGCTCAAGAGGATTCGAACCTCTGACCTACGGCTTAGAAGGCCGTTGCTCTATCCAGCTGAGCTATGAGCGCATAAAAATAAAAGTAACAATGGGCTTATGGTGCGCCCGATAGGAATCGAACCCATAACCTACAGATCCGAAGTCTGTCGCTCTATCCAGTTGAGCTACGAGCGCTGATGGGGTGAGTGATGGGAATCGAACCCACGACCCTCAGGACCACAATCTGATGCTCTAACCGACTGAGCTACACTCACCATTTATAAAAATGGTCGGGGTGAAAGGATTCGAACCTTCGGCCCCTTGGTCCCAAACCAAGTGCGCTAACCAGACTGCGCTACACCCCGATGTACAAAAATAAAGCGTTATTTTACATAAAAAAATATTAAAAGTCAAGATAAAAAAATATTTAGCATAAAAAATGCTAAATATTTTAAGAATTATCTGTTTGTTTTTTTTGTGAAATGATATTTAAAATTTCTACTATCAAAGAAAAAGCCATAGCTGTATAAATATATGCTTTATCTATATGGATATCAAAACTTTCGCACACTAAAACAAAACCTATCATTACTAAAAATGCCAAAGCCAAGATTTTAATACTTGGATATTTTTCTACAAAATCTGCAATTGGTTTAGAGGCAAAAAGCATAACTAAAACTGCAATAATCACAGCAATAATCATAATCTCTATATCTTGAGCAATGCCCACAGCGGTAATAACACTATCAAGAGAAAATACTATGTCTATCACAGCTATTTCAGCAACTACAACCCAAAGCTTATTACTAATTTTTATATTGCTTTGACTTTCCTCTTGGTGCATTATACTTTCTTTAATTTCCTTAATAGACTTAACTATTAAAAACAGCCCTCCAAGCAAAAGCACCAAATCCCTACCTGAAATTTCATTGCCTAATATACTAAATAAAGGTGTGACAAGTTTCATTACCCAAAACAAAGACAATAACAATAAAATTCTAGTAATCATCGCAAAAGCAAGACCTAAAATCCTACCCTTATCTCTATGCTCTGGTGGTAATTTAGAAACTAAAATCGCTAGAAAAATGATATTATCAATACCTAGTACAATCTCCAAAGCTGTAAGAGTAACCAATACCACCCAAGCATCTACACTAAAAATCCATTCAAACATTTACTTTCCTTAAACAAAAGTGTAATTATAATGATGAAAAATTAATCATTTTCAAAAATTTTTACAATGGTTTCAGGTAAAAGTGCATGTTCAAGCTCGTGAATTTTCGCTTCAAACTCTTCAAAGCTTAGTTTAGCTTTTTCAAATGCCTTTTGTGCAATGATTTTACCACCATCAAGCTCTTCATTAACCCAATGCACACTAATGCCTGCTACTTTCATATCACTTTCATAGCTTTCTTTGATAGCATGAGCACCTTTGAATAAAGGAAGCAAAGAAGGATGAAGGTTAATAGCTTTTATATTTTGAGTGAAAACAGGACTTAAAATTCGCATAAATCCTCCTAAGATGGTCAAATCTGCTTGACTTTCTTTTATAATTTTTACTAATTCTGCGTCAAATTCTTCTCTTGAAGTAAATTTTTCATGTTCTATGATTTTAGTATCAAGGTTATATTTTAAAGCTCTTTGTATACCATAAGCTTCTTTTTTATTACACACACACAAAACCACTTCAAAGGTATTTTTACCAAAAGTTTTTTTATGTAATTTTTCTAAAATATTTTCCAAATTGCTTCCATTACCACTAAATAAAACTGCTAATTTTATAAGCATTTGAACCCCTTTATTAATTTTAAAGCATCAAAACTAATTTTATTTTTCTTATAATTTTTAGCCACCAAAGCATGAGCTAATACTGCATTTTTTGCAGCTTCTAAAGCATTAAATTTAGCTCCAAGTAAAGCTGCTATCATACCACTTAACACGTCTCCACTTCCACCTTTTGCTAAAGCTTCATTGCCACAATTTACTACAAAAAGTTTTTCTTTTTGAGTGATGATAGGATTAGTCCCTTTTAATACCAAAACACATTGAAATTTAGAGCTAAATTTTCTTGCATAAAAAAAGCGATTGTTTTGAATTTCTTCTACACTTACATCCTCATTAAAACAAAGTTTTAAAAGCATGGAAAATTCTTTAGGATGAGGGGTTAAAACAACATCTTCTCTATTAAGATAAGAAAGTAAATTTTCACTTTGAAAGCAATTTGCATCTAAGACCAAAGGAATGTTTTTTAATCTTTCATCTTTTAAAATACTTAAATCATCAAGTCCCATACCTATAGCAGCTGCATTTATTTTGCCTTCAATATCATCTTTTAGCATAATCAAAGGCGAAAAGCTTTCTTTAGCCACTAAAGATACAAGCCCCGCTCCAAACTCTAAAGCACCAAGTCCAGCTAAAGTACCCGCGCTTTTATTGGCAAAAATATAAACATGGCCAAAATCACCTTTATTTGAGTTAGCCTTTTTTGTAACGAGTTTCAAATCTTTTTTTTCTAGTAAAAAACTTGAAGTATTTTGTATATAGAGTTTTAACCCCAAATTTGCAATTTTAATTTTGCCTACAAATTCTTTTGCAAAATCTTCTAATAAAATTTCTTTAATCACTCCCATGCAAAGAGTGTAATCAGCCTTAAAACATAGTTCTTGTCCAAGCCCGCTAGGAATATCACAAGCTATTTTTAAAGCCTTACTTTTAGCAATTTTTTTAAAAATTCTTTGTAAATTTTCATCTAAAGCTTTATTTAAACCACTTCCAAAAACACAATCAACTATGATGTCAAAATCTTTAAATTTAGGTTCTTTTTTTAAAAAATTAAAACCTATATTTTTTAAAATTTGCTCTTGCTTGATAAACATTGTACTTTTTTTATATGGCATAACATAAGCAAAAGCTTTTTTTAAATGCCTTATAGCCACAAGTCCATCAGCTCCATTTCCACCAGCACCAAGTAAGAATAAAATTTTAGCATTTTTTATGTTTTTACTTTTTTTCTTAATCAAATTTGCAAGCTCTATACCTGCATTTTCCATCATTAAAAACTCATCCAAGCCTTTTTCAACAAGCTCTTTTTCATAAGAAACATTATCTTTAAATACTGCTTTCATCGCTCATCTCACATTTTATAAGCTTTTGGGTTTTAGCGCCTAGCTCTTTAAGCTTTATCACTCTTGAAGCGATATTTCCACTTCCATGAGTAAGCTTTGTTTGCATATTATCTACATTTGAGTTTAATCTTTTGATATTTTCTTTGATTTTTTCAAAATCATCTAAAACACCTGCAAATTTATCATGAAATTTGCCAAGCTCATCAAAAGCTTTTAGGATATTTTCATTACTTTGTATATTTTTCCATGAAATATTTATCGTATTTAGTGCCATAAAAAGAGTGTTTGGTGTGGTTAAATAAACCTTTTTTTTATAAGCGTATTGATAAATTTCAAGATCTACATTTAAAATCAAATCTAAGATATTTTGATAAGGTATAAAAAGCAAAACAAATTCATAAGTGTGTTTATCATACTGCATATAAGGCTTTTTGGCTAACTCATCAATCCTTGATTTTAGATTATAAGCTAAATCAAGGCAAGTGTTTTGATTAACATCTTCAAAAGCAAAATCACTTGGCAAAGAAAATTTTGCATCTATGATTATACTTTTTTGTTTATCTAAAAACACAATCGCATCAGGAATATAGGTTTTACCCTCATCTTGAAATCTCTCTTGCAATTTATACTGCACGCCCTCTACTAAGCCACTATTTTCTAAAACTGATTTTAGTTGCAATTCTGCAAAATTACCACGAATTTTTTTATCACCCTTTAAAATTTTAGCTAGCTTATCTGCATTTTCTGTCATATTTTGGCTAAATTTAAACATATTATCAATATGAGTTTTAAGACTAATTTCATTTGAATTTAGTCTTTCATTGTATTCTTTAACACTTTCTTTCACAGGCAAGAAAATTTCTTCTAAGATTTTTTTTGTATCTTCATTAAGCATAAGTTTGTTTTGGCTTAAAATATTAGCATTTTGTTTTTGTAAATTTTGTTCTAATTCTTGTTTTAATTCTACCAAACCTTGCTTGTATTTTTCTTCTAGTTTTATTAAGGTTTGGGCATATTCTTCTTTTAAGTTCGCACGCTCTTTTAAATGTATATTTAAAAGTTCTTGCTGAGTTTGTTCTTTTTGAGCTAATTTTGCTTCTAAAGCTTCATTTTTAGATAAATATAATATTTTTTCATCTAAAAGTTTGGAATTTTTTTCCATAAGTGTAGTTTTTTCAAGCTCTAAATTAGCAAGTTGATTTTGCAAAGCTATGTTACTTTGGTTTAAAAACTCCAACTTTACTTTTTCTTTTTGGCTTTTAAACACATACCATATAAAAGCTAAAATTACAACAACTAAAAAGGCTATCAAGGTATTTTCCATTTTTAAGCCTTTGTTTTTTCAATAAGAAAATAAATATTTTTTTCATTACCTTCTTTAAATTGTTTCATTTGTGGTAAAAACTCTTTTACTAAAGCTCTAAAATTTTTAAAACCAAAATTTTGAGGGATAAAATTTGCATGTTTTCTATTCATATTAGTGCGAATTTGAGCATATTCAGCACGACCTTTTTCTTCTATTAAGGCTTCTGTGATATTGATTAAATCTTTGATATATTCTTTAGTGCTTAATATTTTTTCTTTAGATTCATCTTGATCTAAATAAAAAAATTCACTAAAAGAATTCACATAAGATTTTACAGCTTGTTTTAAACCCATACCTATAACTTGCTTTTTGCCCTCTTTGAGCCTTTGGATTAAACTAGTATAATCACTATCACTTGAGACAATGACAAAAATATCAATATCTTTTTCATAAAAAAAACTCATAATCTCAGTGATTAAGTACATATCACTTGAGTTTTTATTAGCTATAAAATTAAATTGTTGCATAGCGATGATAGAATATTGTGCGATTTGTTCTTTCCAATTTTGTATATTTTTTTGTGTCCAATCTCCATAAATTCGTTTTATAACAATTTCTCCATAATCAGAAGCGATATCAAAAATTGATTTTGCATATTTTGAAGGAATATTTTCTGCATCAATAAAGATCGCCACGCTTTTGTTATCCATTTTTTCTCCTATGTAGTTCTCATTCTAAAACTTAATGCTTTTAAAATATGAGTTTTTAAGATCAACTCACTTTGCTCTAAATCTGCAATGGTTCTTGCTACTTTTATGGTTTTATTTACCCCTCTTTGAGAAAGATTATATGAATTTATAGCCTTTTGTAAAATTTCATTCGCAGTAGAATCTAAAATACAAAATTGTTTCAGCTGTTCATCATTTAATTTAGCATTAAATTCTTCTTGCTTTCTTTGCTTTTGAAATAAAAATCCTTTAAAAACCATTTCACTCATCTGTTCAGAGCTTAAGCTTGTTTTATCTTCATGTGAAATCTCATCCATAGCTACATAAAGATCAATTCTGTCTAAAATAGGAGATGAAATTTTATTTTTATATTTTTTAATTTCCATCTCTTGGCAACGACATACAAGACTTTTAGAAAATAAATTTCCACAAGGGCAAGGATTTTGCGCACAAGCAAATAAAAATTTAGTCTCATAAATCACTTTGGTATTAACTCTTGAAATAAGAATTTTAAAATCCTCTAGCGGCTCTCTCAAACTTTCTATGATTTGTTTTGAAAAATGAGGAAACTCATCAAAAAACAAAACTCCTCCATTTGCAAGTGCTATTTCTCCTATCTTGGCATTTTTAGTTCCTCCGCCAAAAATACTAGCCCTAGTACTTGTATGATGAGGACTTCTAAAAACCCTACTAGCACTAAAATCATCATCTAAAGAATTTAATGACTTATAGGCATTTTGAGCTAAAATTTCTTTCAAACTTTGTGGTGGCATGATGAAAGGAAGTCTTTTAGCGCACATACTTTTACCACTACCTGGACTACCTTCAAATAAAATATTATGCATACCCAAAGCTGCTATTATACAAGCAAATTTAGCATTTTCTTGACCCTTAACTTCTTTAAAATCATAAGGGTAAATGGTATTTTTTATATATTTTTGGTTATTAATTTCTATGGCATTTTCGAATAAAGGGTGAGCATTGTTTATATGATAATTCTCATAATTTTTTTCTTTAAAAAAGTCCATAGCTTGAGCTAAATTTTCCAAAGCATAAATTGTTAAATTAGGTATCATCGAAGCTTTTTGCGCTATGGCTTTTGGTACTACTACTTTGGCATTTTGTACTTTTGCACTTAAAAAAAGCAAGATAGAAAATAAACTAGCAGTACTTTTAATACTTCCATCTAAACCAAGTTCCCCAAAAACAAAAAAATCATCTAAATTTTCTTTTTGAAATAAAATCAAAATAGCAATAGCCAAATCAAAATGAGAGCCATTTTTAGGGATATCTGATGGACTGAGATTAATAGTGATTTTTTGTGCTGGAAAATTGAAATTTTGACTTAATAAAGTCGCCTTAACCCTTTCTGTGCTTTCTTTGATGGTAGAATTTGCAAGACCTACTATACTAAAACCTGGCAAACCTCTTGTGAAAGTTGATTCTACATCGATAATATCAAGCTCTGTAGAAAAACTTGCACATTTTAGTTTTTTCATTTGTTCTTTTTGGATTTTTTCTTAAAGTTTTTATCAAATTTTTGGCGTTTTAAAAAAGAAAGTTTTTCTATAAATAAATGTCCATCAAGATGATCAACTTCATGTTGAATAGCCACTGCTAAAAAATCATGCGCCTGTAAACTTTGTGGCTTGCCAAATCTATCTTGATAATCAAGTTGTATATTTTTATAACGCATTACATCTTCATAAAAACCTGGTATGCTTAAACAACCCTCATTGCAAGAAATTTTTTCATCATCTAAAGGTGTTATAATGGGATTAATAATTTCTAAAAGAGTTTGCTTATCTTCTTTTTGCTCACCTTCTTCATCACCAATATCTACAAGCAAAGCTCTAATTGGCACATCAACTTGAATAGCAGCCAAACCTACGCCCTTATTGGCTATCATTGTTTCATACATATCATCTAAAAGTATATGTAAATCTTTATCAAAATTTTCTACTTTTTTTGACTCTAAAAATAATCTTGGATTAGGATAGGTAATTATCTTTCTTATCATTTTTCTTTTTCCACTATTATAAAGGGTTCTAAATTTTTTCCTGAATCTTTTAAAGCTTCAATGCATTTTTCTATCAATTCTTCACTCTTGCTATCTTGATTAACAGCGCTTATAGCCACTTCAACATCTACATCTATTTCTTTATCTGCTAGGAAAAAATTTGAATTTTCTAAAGATTCTAATATTTTATTGCATATTTCTTGTGCTTTTTCTAAATTTGTATGAGAAATCATCATAGCAAAAATATTGTTTCCACAATGAGCTACAATATCGCTTGAAGAGACATTTTTACTAAAAATTCTACACACGCTTTTTAAGAAAGCATTTTTTTCTTTTTGAGTATAAGTTTGCTCAAGAATTTCTTCTTTTACTCTAAAAAATATTAAGGAAGTATGGTAATTATATTTTGCATTACTTTCAATACTTTTTTCTAAATTTTCTAAAAAATATTTTTTATTATAAACTCCAAATTTAGAGTCAAAATCACTTTGCTCTTCTATATGTTTATAAGTTTGCCTAACTTCATCAAAATTTTCTTTAATCTCATCTGAGTATTTATCTAAAATACTAGAAAACCTTGAAAGATCTGCCTCAAGAGCGTGAATTACATTAGATACTGCTAAATTGCCTGTGCTAATTGCAAGTTCTGAATTACGTCTTCTTAGCATATCTTTAACTGTTTCAAGATGCCTATAAATCATAGCAATGTATTGCAATAATGCCGAAGTAGAACTAAAACTTTTTTTGATTTCTTGCTCTATATTTGCACGTTTGATACCATCATCATTTTGCTCAAATTCCATAATCTCACTAACTTTTTTCTTAAAAGCTACCGGACGTTCTTCAAGCATTTTTTGAAAATAAACTCCGTAATTAGTTGGCGTTGGAGGTATATTGTCTTTTACAAGCTCAGTCAAAATAGACTTTGCAAATTTTTCAAATTCGCCTCCACTAATTTTTTGAATTTTTGGAGCTTCTTTGGCTGGAGTTGGATCACTACTTAAATTTAAATCAGCAAACAAATCATCATCTAACATTGCTATGTTTTTCCTTATTTAAAACTTTTTTCCAAAACCTTATCGATTAAGCCATATTCTTTAGCCTCTACTGCACTCATAAAAAAGTCTCTATCAGTGTCTTTTTCTATTTTAGAGAGTTTTTGTTTGGTGTTTTTAGCCAAAATATCATTTAAAATCGCTTTTAATCTTAGAATTTCTTTTGCTTGAATTTCTATATCAGTTGCTTGTCCTCTTGCTCCACCTAGTGGCTGATGGATCATAATTCTTGAATTTGGTAAAGCAAATCTTTTCCCTGGAGCACCACAACTAAGCAAAAATGCACCCATTGAAGCAGCTTGACCAATACAAATAGTACTTACGTCAGCTTTAATATAATTCATCGTATCATAAATACTAAATCCACTGGTTACAACCCCACCTGGTGAGTTAATGTAAAGATAAATATCTTTTTGAGGATCTTCAGCCTCTAAAAACAAAAGTTGAGCTACAATAGAAGCAGCAAGATCATCATTGATCTCGCCACTTAGCATGATAATTCTATCTTTTAAAAGTCTTGAGTAAATATCATAACTTCTTTCGCCTCTGCTTGTTTTTTCAACCACATAAGGTATGTATGAGCTCATTATTTTTCACTTTCTTTTTCAGTTTTCTTTTTGTCATTTTTTTTGAAAATATCAGCAAAAAGTTTTTCTTCAATTAAAGACATTTTAATGGCAGGCAATGCACCTTGTTTTTTGTAATTGTCCAAATGTTCTTGCGGGTTAAAGCCATATCTATAAGCTTCAAAATAAATCGCTTGGATTAATTCTTGATCGCTTACTGTAACATTTCTAAGTTTTGCTAGCTCATCTATAATGAAAGTTAATTTTACGCTTTTTTGTGCATCTTCTTTGAAACTTTCTCTTTTTTCTTTATATTTAGCCTCATCTTTAAATTCTTTTAATTCTTCTTCGCTTAAAGTTCTCAAAGAGCTTCTAAATTGCATATCTGTTTCTTGCTCTACTATATTTCTTGGTAAAACAAAGTCAAACTTAGCTACCAAAGCTTCTGCAAATTGATTTTTAAGCTCATCATTGATAAGTTTAAAGATTTTTTCATTTTTTAGTTGTTCTTTTAATTTTGCATCTAATTTTTCAACACTTGGTTCTTTTTCTTCAGGCAACAAGCTTTTTAAAAGCTCTTCATTTAACTCAGGTAATTTAAGTTCTTGAATTTCATGAATTTTTACTTTAAATACCGCATCTTTTCCTGCTAAATGCGCTGCGCCATATTCTTTTGGAAAAGTTACATTAATATCTTTTTCCTTACCTGCTTTTAAACCAATCATACCTTCTTCAAATCCTGGTATGAATTGTTTTGAACCAATTTCTAAAACATAATTTTGAGCTTTTCCACCATCAAAAGCTTTACCATCAATAAAACCTTCAAAATCAAATTTAGCAAAATCGCCTTCTTTTAAAGCTCTTGCTTCTTTAATCGCTTCAGGAGTAGCAAATCTTTTTAACAATTCTTCTTTTTTTGCATCAATTTCTTTTTGAGTTACTTTTGGTGTATTATAAGTTGGAATTAGTTCTTCATATCCATCTAATTTTACTTCTGGTCTAAAAGATAATACCATTTGAGCCTCAATAGCACCATCTTTTCTATCAAATTTTTCAAAATATGGCTCACCTACTAAATCTTTAGCCTCTCTTTTAACTTCTTTTAAAGCACCATCTACAGCATTTCTTAAAAGATCTTGCTCCGCATCTCTTGTAAGCTCTTTTTCATATCTTTTAAGTATAGCAGCAACAGGAACCTTTCCTGCTCTAAAACCATCCATTTTCATAGTTTTAGATGCTTTTTTAGCTAATTTTTCAACTTCTGCTTTAATAGCTCCTTGAGCAATTTTCACAGTAGCATTTGCATTTGCAAAATCAATTAGTTTTGCTGTAACTTCCATAATATTTTCCCTTTTCTAAATAAAATTTTTTGATAATATACCAAAATTTTCCTTATCACTTTATATAAAAATAAAAATATGTTAAAATTTTAATTTTTGATGGAGAAAAAATGCAAGAAAAATTTGAACAATCAGTAAAAAATATGTTAGAAATTATCGGGGAAAATCCACAAAGAGAAGGACTTTTAAAAACCCCTACAAGAGTTTTTAAGGCTTTTGAATTTTTAAATAGTGGCTATAAACAAGATCCAAAACAAATACTAAATGATGCCTTATTTGAAAGCTCAAACAATGAAATGGTTTTAGTAAGAGATATAGAATTTTATAGTCTTTGTGAACATCATATTTTGCCTTTTTTTGGGCGCGTGCATGTTGCGTATATACCAGATAAAAAAGTCGTAGGACTTAGTAAAATTCCACGCCTTGTAGAAGTTTTTGCAAGACGCTTACAAATTCAAGAACAACTCACAGAGCAAATCGCAGAAGCACTAATGAAACATGTAGGTGCAAAAGGCGTTGGGGTGGTTATTGAAGCAAGACATATGTGTGTTGAAATGCGTGGGGTACAAAAGGCAAATTCTACTACTAGCACTTCAGCATTAAGAGGTAGCTTTTTAAAAAGTGAAAAAACAAGAAAAGAATTTTTTACCTTAATTAACTCAGCAAAACAGGTTAGATTTTAATGGGTTTAGAAAAACTTCGCAGCAAAATTGCTTCACAAAATCTTGCTAGTGTTTTTGGACAAATAACTAAAATTTCAAGCACTAGTATAGAAATAAATGGCTTAAAAACTAGCATAGGTGATATTATTAAAATAGTTTCTAGTGAAGATGAGAGCAAAGAAGCTATGGCTATGGTGGTAGAAGTAGATGAGAATTTAAGCTATTTGAGTCCTTTTGGTTTTGTGGAAGGTTTTAAAATAGGCGATCGTGCTTTTATTAATGATGCGGGTATGCAAATAGGTGTTAGTGATGAACTTTTAGGAAGAGTAGTTGATCCTTTTATGCGACCAAAAGATGGTAAAGGGCCTATTGAGGCAAGTAAATTTATGCCTATTATGCGTGCACCTATTGATGCGATGAAACGAGGTTTAATAGAGGAAGTTTTTCCAGTAGGTGTTAAAACAATAGATGCGCTTTTAACTTGCGGGGTAGGACAAAAGCTTGGGATTTTTGCAGGAAGCGGGGTAGGAAAATCAACCCTTATGGGTATGATAGTAAAAAATTCCAAAGCTCCTATTAAAGTGATAGCTTTAATCGGGGAACGTGGTAGAGAAATTCCTGAGTTTATACAAAAAAATCTTGGTGGTAAACTTGATGATACTGTCATAATCGTTGCAACAAGCGATGATAGCGCGCTGATGAGAAAATACGGAGCATTTTGCGCTATGAGTGTGGCAGAGTATTTTAAAGAACAAGGCAAAGATGTGTTATTTATCATGGATAGCGTAACGCGTTTTGCTATGGCTCAAAGAGAAATAGGCCTAGCTCTAGGTGAGCCTCCTACAACAAAAGGTTACCCACCAAGTGTTTTAAGTCTTTTACCTCAGCTTATGGAACGCGCAGGAAAAGAAGAAGGCAAAGGAACCATAACAGCATTTTTTACCGTTTTAGTTGATGGAGATGATATGAGTGATCCAATAGCTGATCAAAGCAGATCAATACTTGATGGACATATAGTACTTAGTCGGGAACTCACTGACTTTGGAATTTATCCACCTATAAATATACAAAATTCAGCCTCGAGGGTTATGGGGGATATTATTAGTGATGAACACAAACTAGCTGCTAGAAAATTTAAGCGTTTAAATTCTTTGCTTAAAGAAAATGAGGTTTTGCTTAGAATTGGTGCTTATCAAAAAGGCACTGATAAAGAACTCGATCAAGCCATTGCTAAAAAAGACTTTATGCAACAATTTCTAAGTCAAAATCCCGAAGAAAGTTTTGAATTTGAAGATACGATTAATATGCTTAAGATGATTGATATGCAATAATTGGAATGATTTTTGCTTTTTTATGATAAAAAGTCATGAAAAAAGGATGGATCATGTCAAATGTAGCATTTTTAGATCATCAACAAAACCTAGGTTTAAAATATACTGATATTTGTCAAAATATTTTTGAAAGAGAAATCTTTACACATATGTTTTTAGAGTGTGTAAGCTTTGTTTTACTAGAAGATAAAGCTAAGTTAAAATACTTAAAGATTATTAATTCAAAAGAAGAATTTATCGTTGAGTTTAAAATCAACAATCAAAAAAAATCTTTTATTATTAATGATAAAAAAAGCTTGAATGCAGAATTTAGTGCAAAAAGAATGACTCAAGATGAGTATGAAAGAGAAATAGCTAGAATTTATCAAATAGAAAGATATTTAAAAACGCAAAGTAATCTTCAAAATTTTTCTAGCGAGATTAGCGCTACCATGAAAAATCTTTTTAAAGATATGGATGAGTTTAAAAGCTATATCGATATGCTTGAAGCAAAAGAAAACACTCACAATCACTACTTATCAAAAATTTATAATATAGCTTAATATTAACCAAACTTTGCCGATAATATTACTAATCCAAACAAAAGGAGTATGTTATGGGCGAAGTTACTAACAATCAAGCAAGTTTAATGCTTAACATTGCAACTACTATGATGAAAAAAACCATAGAAGCCAATGAAAATGCAGTAATGCAAGTACTTGAAGGCGTAAATGCAAACCCTGCTCCAACTACTACTCCTAGTACTAGTTCAGGATTGCTTGACATTTACGCTTAATTTTTCTCTTCGATTCAAAATTTTGGCATAGCTTTTGCTTTTTAAAGCTAAGCAATATTTTTGAAGAGAAGAGTTATGTTTGTAAATTCTAATGTTAATCCGTATCAGAATTTTGCAAATTATCCTTTTGCAAAAACTGGACACGCAGAAGAAAAAAAAGAAAATACCAATATCAAAAGTGATTTACTTGATATAAAAGGTTCTAATTTAGATTATAAAGTAACTTATGCAAGTGAATTTGGTTTTAGAATCAATGAGCAAGGTTTTTTTGAAAAAGATCTTAATAAAACAGCTGCTTTACCTCTTGATTATGATATTAATATAAAAAGTATAAGAGAAATTTCAAAACAACTTATAAAGCTTGATGAAAATTTAAACTATAACAAAATAGACTTGCCAAGACTTTTAAACACTTATCACAATACACTAAAAACTATAAATCCACAGTTTCAAAACAATGACAATGATTTTTTAAGTAAAACACAAATTTCTGAGTTAAATCAAGGTTATAGCTATACTTATGAAGGAAAAATTTTAAAAGTTTATGAAAATGCTAAAAGTTTACAAAATGCAAAAGAAACAAATAAAAATTTAAACACCTTAATGCTTGATAATAAAATAGGAGATTTTGCATTCAATGCAAGCATTGAAAACACAGCTAGCAATCCTATTATCAAACCTTATTTAAACCGTCAAGGCGCAGTTTCTAAAAGTGGATTATTGCTTAATTATATTTATCATGATTTAAAAGAACAAAATCATCAAAAGGCTAATTTCTTTTTATCTCCTATTGAGTTAGATATATCTTCTAATGTAAATTTTCAAAAACTCATGAGAGGTCAAATGAGTATACAAGATTATCTAAGTGAAAGCAATAAAGAGAAAATGAGTTTTGATTTGTACTTGCATATTAATGGGGTAGATAAAAACAACACTTCAGAAGATAAGCTTTCAGTTTTCTTTCAACAATACATCAACTATCAACACAGTATCAACATGCAAGAATTTGCAAATTCAAGCTCTATTTATAGTCTTTATAGCGAGCAAATTAGTAAAGATTTTGAAGCTTTAAAAAAAGAGTTCAATCAAAATGATTCTAATATCGATCTTGAAAAAATAAACACCCAAAAAGAACTTTTAGATACTCAATTTTTAAAAAATCGCAAAAGACAAGCAAGTATTAATAAAATTTTACACTCTTATTTAAATGCTATGGCTTAAACTTGTGCTAAAATAATAACAAAAATTTTTGCACAAGTTAAAAACTTACTTGATTTAATATTAAATTTAATATTTTAGTGTATATTAACAAAAAAGATAAAAATTATCCTAATTAAAGGAGTATAATTTGAGAGTATATTTAGATAACAATGCAACAACACAACTTGCACCAGAAGCTTACGAGCTTATGAAACCTTTTTTAAAAGAACATTATGGCAATCCAAACAGCCTTCATCAATGGGGTGGTGCAACCCATCCTGCTTTAAAAGAAGCTATGGATAAACTTTATACAGGACTTGGAGCAAGCGATTTAGATGATATCATTATCACTTCCTGTGCCACAGAAAGTATTAATTGGGTATTAAAAGGTGTGTATTTTGATAGAATTTTAAATAGCGATAGAAATGAAGTAATTATTTCTAGTGTAGAACATCCTGCAGTAGCAGCTAGTGCTATGTTTTTAAAATCTTTAGGAGTAAAAGTCATAGAACTTGGCGTTGATCATGAGGGTGTTTCTAGTGTAAAAGATTTAAAAGAAGCTATTTCAGATAAAACTGCCCTAGTAAGCATTATGTGGGCAAATAATGAAACTGGTATGATTTTTCCTATAGAAGAAATGGCTCAGATTGCTCATGAATATGGAGCATTATTTCATACTGATGCAACTCAAGCTGTTGGGAAAATCAAGGTTAATTTTGCAAAAGCTGGAGTTGATTTTGCTTCATTTTCTGCACATAAATTCCATGGTCCAAAAGGCGTAGGTGGACTTTATATTAAAAAAGATATAGAATTAACTCCACTTTTACATGGTGGTGAGCATATGGGTGGTAGAAGAAGCGGAACTTTAAATGTACCATATATTATAGCAATGGCAGAAGCTTTAAGAATTGCAAATACTATGCTTGATTTTGAAAACTCACACATTAGAAGATTAAGAGACAAATTAGAAGATTTAATTTTAGCTATGCCTGATACAAGTGTAGTTGGAGATAGATCAAGAAGGGTTCCTAATACCATCTTAGCAAGCATTAAAGGCGTAGAAGGCGAGGCTATGCTTTGGGATTTAAACAAAAATGGTATAGCAGCAAGCACTGGTTCAGCCTGTGCTAGCGAAGCACTTGAGAGTAATCCTATCATGGAAGCAATTGGTGCTGAAAATGATTTAGCTCATACTGCCCTAAGACTTTCTTTATCAAGATTTAACACAGAAGATGAAATTGATTATGCAGCAGAGCAAATAAAAAAAGCAACGCAAAGACTTAGAGCAATCTCAAGTACTTATGCATATAAGCCTGAAAATATTTAAAGGACAAAAAATGGCAAAGAATAATTTAATTGGCGGATCAATTTGGGATGAGTATTCTCAAAAAGTACAAGATAGAATGAATAACCCTCAACATATGGGTGAATTCACACAAGAAGATGCACAAAAAGCAAATGCAAAACTTATTGTTGCAGATTTTGGAGCTGAAAGCTGTGGTGATGCGGTTAGGCTTTATTGGTTAGTAGATGAAAAAACTGATAAAATCATTGATGCTAAATTTAAAAGCTTTGGCTGTGGTACAGCAATAGCAAGTAGTGATACTATGGTTGATCTTTGTATAGGTAAAACCGTAGATGAGGCTGTAAAAATTACAAATTTAGATGTTGAATTTGCTATGAGAGATAACCCTGAAACTCCTGCAGTTCCACCGCAAAAAATGCACTGTTCAGTTATGGCTTACGATGTTATCAAACAAGCTGCGGCACATTATAAAGGTGTTAATCCTGAAGACTTTGAAGATCAAATCATAGTTTGTGAATGTGCTAGGGTAAGCCTTGGAACCATCAAAGAAGTAATCAAACTAAATGATTTACATACAGTAGAAGAAATCACGCAATTTACCAAAGCAGGTGCTTTTTGTAAATCTTGTGTTAAACCTGGAGGACATGAGAAAAAAGATTATTATCTTGTAGATATTTTAGCTGAAACTAGGGCTGAAATGGAAAGAGAAAAGCTAAAAGATCAAAGTAAAACCGATATTGCTTTTGATGATATGACCATGGTTAAACAACTAAAAGCAGTAGAGGCTGTTTTAGATAGCGATGTGCGTCCAATGCTACATGGAGATGGCGGGGACTTAGAAGTAATTGATATTCAAAAAAGTGATAATAAAAACATAGATATTTACATACGCTACCTTGGTGCTTGCAGTGGCTGTTCAAGCGGAAGTGGCGCGACCTTATATGCTATAGAAAATATTCTACAAGAAGAACTTAGTCCAAATATACGCGTTATACCTGTTTAAGCAGTTTTTCTGCTTAAACTTTTAAATTTAAAGCCTTTTTATGCTAAAATAACATATTAATAAAAAATTAAAAAGGCTATTTATATGCAAAGACTTCAAACCTTTGTTAAAAGCGAAACTTTTCCTGGTGTTTTGCTTATATTTTTTACCGTACTTGCACTCATTTTACAAAATAGTTCTTTAACGGATCAATATACCAACTTTTTAAATATTCCTTTTGGATTTCAAGCAGGAAGTTTAGAAATTTTTAAACCTTTGCTTTTGTGGATTAATGATGGTCTTATTGCAATTTTTTTCTTCGCCATAGGACTTGAATTAAAATATGAAATAACAAGAGGTCAGCTCAACAGCATAAAAGCTATGTCTTTACCTGTATTTGCTGCACTTGGTGGTATGATAGTACCTGCTTTAATTTTTGCATTTTTTAATTATAAAGATCCTTTTGCTTTACAAGGCTGGGCTATACCAACTGCTACTGATGTGGCCTTTGCAGTTGGAATTTTAATGCTTTTAGGTAAAAAAGTACCTACTTCTTTAAAATTATTCTTACTTTCTTTGGCTATTTTTGATGATTTGGGCGCAATTATTGTAATTGCTTTATTTTATACAAGTGAGCTTTCAGTTTTTGCTATGATTGCTGCTTTGGTGTGTATTTTAGCACTTTATTTACTAAATCATTTCCACGTTACCAAAAAATCTTTTTATATCATCATAGCTATAGTATTTTGGATAAGCATGTTAAAAAGTGGGGTGCATGCAACTTTAGCAGGCGTGATTACTGCTTTATTTATACCACTTCAAACAAAAAGTGGTGAGTCTTTTTTAAAAGAAATAGAACATGACTTAGCGCCTTGGGTGAGTTATTTTATCTTGCCTATTTTTGCTTTTGCGAATGCGGGAGTTGATTTAAAAGATATGGATCCAAGTTTTATGTTTTCTTCGGTTAGCTTAGGTATTATTTTAGGATTGTTTTTAGGAAAACAAATTGGGGTATTTTTATTTTCATATATTAGTATAAAACTAGGGCTAGCAAAACTTCCACAAAATGTTAATTTCAAACAACTTTACGGGGTTTGTATACTCACAGGCATAGGTTTTACTATGAGCTTTTTTATAGATGGCTTAGCTTATCAAAATAGTGATATTTTTGCATATTCTGATAAATTAGCTATTTTAGTAGCTTCGTTATTAAGTGCCATAGTTGGGTATGTTTATTTAAAATTTATTTATAGCTTTAAAAAATGAAACTAAAACAATTCCAAAACTTTTTATCGCTTGAAATTTTAGGAGGATTGTTGCTTTTATTAGCAACAATCTTTGCCTTGCTACTTAAAAATAGTCCTTATGGGCAACACTATATGGACTTTTTAAGTGTAGAAATAGGTGTAAAGGTAGGTACTTGGGAACTTTTTAAGCCTTCTTTATTATGGATTAACGATGGTCTTATTGCAATCTTTTTCTTCGCCATAGGACTTGAATTAAAAAAAGAATTTGTTCAAGGGGAATTTAAAACTCTTAGCAATATTACCCTACCCTTAATGGCCGCTATAGGTGGTATAGTTGTACCTGCTTTAATATTTTGTGCTATCAATTTTAACGATGCTTATGTTTTAAAAGGCTGGGCTATACCTACTGCAACTGATACTGCATTTGCTCTAGTTATACTTGCAATGCTAAAACAACGTATACCAAGTTCTTTAAAAATATTCTTAGTATCTTTAGCGATTTTTGATGATGTAGGAGCTATTTTAATCATTGCTATTTTTTACACAGGAGAGCTTTCCACTTTAGCTTTTTTTGTTGCCTTTTGCTGTATTGTAGGTTTATTTTTACTTAATCGTTTGGGTAATGAAAGGAAATCATTTTATTATATACTCGGCGCATTACTTTGGCTTAGTGTATTAAAAAGTGGAGTACATGCAACTTTAGCAGGTATCATTACGGCTTTATTTATACCTGTAAATACAAAAAACAACCATGGCTTATTAGAAGAAATTGAACATGGTTTAAAATTTTGGATAGCTTTTATAATACTACCACTTTTTGCTTTTGCGAACGCAGGGGTTGATCTTTCAAAAATTGAAGCACATATGTTATTTAGTGGTGTAAGCGTAGGAATTTTCTTAGGCTTATTTGTTGGTAAACAACTAGGTGTATTTGGTTTTGCTTATATGGCAATTAAACTAAAACTTGCGAAATTACCAAAAGATGCAAATCTTAAACAACTCTATGGGGTTTGTATACTTACAGGCATAGGTTTTACTATGAGCTTTTTTATAGACGCTCTTGCTTATGAGGTAAGCGATATATTTAATTTTGTGGATAATTTTGCTATTTTACTAGCTTCCTTAGCTTCTGGTGTGTTTGGTTATTTTTATCTACGTTTTGTAAAATAATTAAGCTTTTTTTAAATTAAATAAGATATAATTTCATTTCTTATTTAATGCTTTGGCCCATTCGTCTAGCGGTTAGGACATCGCCCTTTCACGGCGGTAACACGAGTTCGAGTCTCGTATGGGTCACCACTTTTAACTTCTAATTACAAAAATATTTATAAATAACAATTTTCCATAACTAAGCTTGATTTGTAATCAATACATCAAATAAATATTTTAAAAGCAAAAAATATAAATAAATTTACCTACTGATAAGCTTGTAAGATTTTATGAAAATACTATGGATAATAAGGCTTATCCTTTAAGAGTTTATAAGATAGAATTTTAACTTTCTTTATTTTCTCCATCTTTAAAAGAAAATATAGGCAAACTTAAACCATAATATATCGCTAAAAGCCTTGCTATAGTTCCTACAATCAATGAGGCAAGAATTACCCATAACTCATCTACACCCAAAATATACAGTATATAATACAAAGCCCCTGTTAATATAGCAACACCTGCATAAATTTCTTTTTGAAATACAAGTGGTATCCTAGCGCATAGTATATCTCTTAAAATCCCACCAAACACACCAGTAATCACAGCTGAACTCACAGCCACTATAAAACCATACCCCATTTGTATTGCAATTTGTGCACCTAAAACACTAAAAACAACCAAACCTATAGCATCTAAAATCAAAAAAAGTTTTTCAAGCCTTATAACATATTTAGCAATTTTTGTTGTAATCATAGCTGCAACACAAATTAAAATCACATATTCAGGAGTTTTAATCCAAGTTAGCGGATGATGATCAAGTAAAATATCTCTAATCGAACCTCCGCCAATAGCTGTTACCAAAGCTATAAATATCACTCCAAAAAGATCCATTTTATGCCTTCCTGCAGCAATAGCTCCTGTCATCGCATCAACAGTAATTCCGATAATATAAAGTATAGTTAAAAGCATAATGAGTTTTTAAAAACCCTTGTTAAAACAAGGGTTAATTTTTACTTACGATATCAATGATATTTTGAGCTACTTTTTTAGCAATAGGCTCAACAAATTCAGCAGGAGAGGTAAATCCTACGCAAGAGCAGTTAATCTCACCTAAAACATATTTATCTTTACCATTTTCATCTGTATCTAAAATAAAATCAGCAGTCCAAATCAAAGGAATATCATAATTTCCAAGTTTTGAACGAATTTCAGGTAAGGTTGCTAAAAACCAATCAACCAATCCTTGCCAATCTTTTGGCTCATCATATCTATATTTTGCACCTGAAAAAAGTGTAGCAGAGAATGCATCAGCACCTTCTGCAGGCTTTTTATGCACTACATAAATTGGAGTATGATAAAGCATTAAAATTCTAATTTCACCTTCTTTAATACGCGGTAAGAAAGTCATATCTACAAGCATACCATTATCACCTATAATGTATTGCTCACAAAAGTCCATAAACTCACCAAGTTCTCTTTCTTCTGTGTGATTATCTTTTGCTTCTGTGCATTTGATTTTTGCATTTAATGGCACGCTCACAGCTCCTGCTGGTAGCTCATCCATCAATCTTACACGCCAAATTCCCTCACCTGTTGAGCCACGATTTTGTTTTAAAACCCTCTCACCCTTTGCTAAAGTTTTTGGAAAACTTTCTTTAAAAGTTTTGATATCATAATACGCATAAGTATCTTCAGGTACTAAAGCTGTTTTATTAAGCTTAGTAAGCGCATCTTTAGCGCCATATCCTATCATCGCATCAGGATGAGGCATACCTATAACACCATTTGCGCAAAGTTTTCTAAGCATATCAAAATACTCATTTTCTTCTTTTAAATTTCCTGGGTTGATTCTAGAAACATAAGCATCGGCATTGTTTTTTACATATTCATAAATTTCATCTTTTTTCTCTACTTCAAAAAAGATAACCTCAGCATTCCAACCTTGTTCTTTTAAGGCATTTACCATAGGCATAGTATCTTTTCTATGACCATCCTCACCTTTATCGCTACCACCTCTAACTTCAAAAAACACAATATTTTTTTTCATATTTCTCCCTTTTTAAAGATATTTTATCATCATATCTAAATAAGTATTAAATTTTTATTTATTTTTTACATAAACTCGTTGTAAATTTTGCAAATTTGAACTTGCATTTAAAAGCAAAGCATCAGCCATGCAAATTGCCACCATAGCATTTACTACAACACTACCCCTTATACCCACACAAGGATCATGTCTACCTTGTAACTCGTGTATAATATTTTCTCCTTGAATATTTTGTGTTTGTTGGGGTAAAAATATAGAGGGCGTTGGTTTAAAATATGTTTTTATATCGATAAAGTCCCCATTAGAAATTCCACCTAAGATCCCACCGCTATGATTGCTTAAAAACACCCCATCTTTTAACTCATCATTATTTTCGCTTCCATACATATAGCTACTTTGAATGCCACTTCCTATTTCTATAGCTTTAACCGCATTGACTCCCATAATTGCATGAGCAAGTTTAGAATCAAGCTTATCATACAAAGGCTCACCTAAGCCTATGATAGGATTTTTTACTCTAGTAAAAACTCTAGCACCTATGCTGTTTTTAGCTTTTTTAGCTTTTAAAATTTCATCTTTAAAACTTTGCTCTAAATTTTTATCTAAAGCATAAACTTCACTATTTTTAGCATAATCAAAATCAAACTCATCATTACTAAGTTTGCTATCAATACTTCCTACTCCAAAAACTCCACTCATTATCTCTATGTCAAATTCTTTTAAAAGCATTTGTGCCACAGCTCCTGCTGCTACTCTTGCTACACTTTCTCTAGCACTAGCTCTTCCACCACCTCTATAATCTCTAATGCCATATTTGTGATAATAAGTAAAATCAGCATGTGCGGGACGAAATACATCTTTTTCATAATCCTTCGAACGTGTATTTTCATTATACACCAAAACACTTATAGGAGTTCCTGTTGTATAACCTTCAAAAACTCCACTTAAAACTTGAGCCTTATCTTCTTCTTTTCTAGGAGTGCTAAATTTATTTTGACCTGGTTTTCTTTTATCTAGCATTTCTTGCAAAAAATCAAAATCAAATTTAACCCCTGCTGGCATACCATCTATCACACAACCTATAGCTTGACCATGAGATTCACCAAGGCTTGTAAATTTAAATCTTATTCCAAAGCTATTCATAGTTTTCCTAATTTTTCAAGTGCGATTTTAGCACATTGTTGCTGGGCTTCTTTTTTGCTACCTGCTGTAGATCTTGCTACTTCTATGCCTTGAATTTTCACTGCAATTTCAAATTGCTTTTTATGATCAGGTCCAAAAGCCTTTACTACAATATACTCAGGAGTTCCCGCCATATTTGCTTGCGTGATTTCTTGTAATCTTGTTTTATAGTCTTTAAATAAACTTTGTGTGTCAATATGCGGATAAACTTCATTAAGTAAATTTAATGCTATATTTTTAGTTTTTTCAAAACCTATTTCTAAATACAAAGCTCCCATTAGTGCTTCAAAAGCATCAGAAAGTATGGAAGGTTTATTGCGTCCATCGTTATTTTCTTCTGCAATAGACATAAAAATACATGCTCCAAGATCAAGTTTTTGTGCTAAAGTTGCAAAAGATTTTTCATTCACCAAAGCTGCTCTAAGTTTAGAAAGGTTTCCTTCTGAGTCTTTTTGAAATTTAAAAAACAAAAACTCCCCTACTACTAAATCCATTACAGCATCACCCAAAAACTCTAATCTTTCATTATTATAAGGCTTTTTGTAGCTTTTATGCGTCAAAGCTTCGATGAGTAATTGCTCATTTTTAAAATGATAATTTAGTCTTTCTTGGAGTTTTTTAAGCATTTATTGCCCTTTCTTCTTGGAGTTTTAAGGCTGCATTTCTTGCTAGCTCATCACAACGCTCATTTAATTCATGGCCATTGTGTGCTTTGATCCAAAAAGCAGTTATTTTATGATCTTTAGCTACTTTTAAATACTCTTTCCAAAGATCAATATTTTTTTTACCCTTAAAATCTTTTTTTACCCAACCTTCAAGCCATTCATTAATACTTTGTACCATTAAATTTGAATCTGTATATAATTTTACCTCACATGGTTCTTTTAAAGCTTTTAAAGCCTCTATAATAGCCATTAACTCCATGCGGTTATTTGTTGTATTCTCACACGCCCCACTTTGTTCTTTTTGATGATTTTTATAAGTTAAAACATAAGCCCACCCTCCAAAACCAGGGTTGTTTAAACAAGAACCGTCGGTATAAATTTCAATATTTTTCAAGCTTTTACCTCATAATAAATCTCGCATTTTCCAAATTCATAACAAAATGGACAATGATAAAAAAACAAAGGACTTTGATTTTTACAATTATTACACACATAAGTAAAGCTAAGATTTGCACTTAGCTTATTATCATTTAAAATTTTTAAAATTTTTAGTTTATGATTTTTGATAAGAATAGCTTTTGTGCTTAAATTTTTTGCATAAAAAAACTCATGATATTTTTCATCTTCAAGATTAAGCGGACTTTTGCATTCATTAAGCAAATCAACGACATTTTCAAATTGAGGCATTTGGGTAAGTTTATCTTTATAATGTAAAAAACAAAGTCTTAAAATATACTCATTATCCTTGCTTAAAGCTAAAATTTTTTTTAGTTTTTGCTCTTGCTCTTTAAAACTTGCTTGAATTTTCAAAGCTTTTATCAAAGCTTTTTCTGCATATATATTTTCTCCTAGCTCAAACAAACATTCTAAAACATCCAAAACCTTATCATAATCTTTGAGTTTTAAATAAACAATTTTTAAAAGTTTTAAGCTTTCTTTATTACGTGCTTTGATTTTTAAAGCATTTAATAAAGCTTCTACGCTACGCTCTAAAAATCCTGCTTTTAAATATACTTGTGCTAGTGAAAAAAAGATAAATTCTTTTTGGCTTGCTTCATTTGCTTTTTGCAAAGCTATGAGATAAATCCCCACAGCTTTTTCAAATTCACCACTTTTGGTAAAAATTTGAGCTAAGAAGTTTAAATTTTCTATGCTTAAATTAGCATTTTTTAAAATTTGTTGGTGTGTAGAATTAATTTCAAATTTTTTTACAAAACGATCAAGTTTGCTTTTTTGATCTTTATTTGCAAAAATACGCCATATATAATGCGAACTGGCTATGATAAAAACCAAAGCAGTCAAAACAATAAGACCAAATAAAGGATCGCGGTATTCTACAAAGAAAAAATCCATAACCTTGCAACTTAATTTTCAAATTTATAACAATTATAGCTAAATGCTTATATAATTTTCTTTAAGGTTTAAAGATGATAGAACAAGCAAGTATAGAACAACTTTTACAAAAAACAGATATTGTTGATATCATAGCTCATTATGTTGAAGTAAAAAAACAAGGCTCAAGCTATGTTTGCATTTGTCCTTTTCATGATGATAAAAATCCTAGTATGCATATTAATTCTATTAAAGGATTTTATCATTGTTTTGCATGCAAAGCTGGGGGTAATGTTTTTAAATTTGTAATGGATTATGAGAAATTAAACTTCGTTGAAGCAGTAGAAAAAGTTGCTTCATGGAGTAATTTTTCACTTACTTATACCTCGCAAAAACAAGATAATAAAAAATCCATCATTCATATCTTGCCTACTCTTAACGCTTTTTATAAGCAAAACTTAGCTAAAAACAAAGAAGCTTTAACTTATCTTTATAAAAGAGGTTTAAATGATGAGGATATTAGAACTTTTGAGCTAGGTTTTGCACCAAGTTCTAATGAAACACTAAGACTTTTACAAAATGAGCAAATCACTCAAGAAGAGGCTTTAGAAGTAGGCGCAATAAAACAAAATGAAAATGGCGCTTATGCAAGCTTTATCAACCGCATTACTTTTAGCATTTATGATCATAAAAATTTGCTCATAGGCTTTGGTGGTAGAACTTTAGATGAAAATAATATGGCAAAATACGTTAATTCCCCCCAAAGTAAACTTTTTGATAAATCACGCGTTTTTTACGCACTTAATTTAGCAAAAGATACCATTTATAAACAAAAAGAAATGATAATTTGTGAGGGTTATATGGATGCTATAGCCTTTCATAAAGCAGGATTTAAAAATGCTGTAGCAGTTTTAGGAACCGCTTTAGGTGAAAATCACATACCTTTGATAAAAAGATTAGAAGCAAGAGTAATTTTGTGTTTTGATAATGATAATGCAGGACTTAACGCTGCTGTGCGTTCAGCACATTTGCTAAGTTTAGCAAAAATTGATGGAAAAGTGGTCTTAATAGAAGGTGGGAAAGATCCGGCTGAACTCGTAGCAAACCATCAAGAAAAATTACTTTTTAATATTTTAGAAAAAGGTATAGAACTTGGAGAATTTTATATAAGAAGTTTGATTGCAGGTTGTGATTTAAACTCAGCACTTAGCAAACAAAAAGCTTTAGAAGAGGTACAAAAATACACTTTTAACCTTGAACCTTTAATAGCAAATTCCTACACTACCTTAGTAGCAAATCTTTTGGGTGTAAATATTAATGATATTAAACTTTCTAAAAATACAAGAAAAAACAACAACTTTACTAATCCCACCAAACAAAGCAAAATCAATAATATAAGCGAATTAGAGCTTTTGAAATTTTTATATGAAAATAATGAAATTATAGGACTTTTTAAACTTTTAAGCGCAAAAAAATATTTTTTACACCAAGATATCACTAAAGCTATTTTAGAACAAAAAAACTTTGAAGATCCTAGCATAAGAGAACTTTATGAGTTTGAAAATATCAAGAATTTAAGCAATATAGAAGAATTTTTATATGCTATTTGTAAGATCAACCTTGCATATTTTAATAAATTAAAAAGTTTAAATTTAAAACAAGCTTTTAAAAAACAAATTTATAATTTACTTAATCAAAATTTAGAAAAAATCAAAAAAAGCTATCAAAACGATGAAGTTTTTTTTAACCACTTGATAGAAGTTTTAAAAAGCGTACATTTTTTAGATGATGAAGAAAGTTTGGAATTATTTTTAAACAGACTACAAAAAAACATCAAAGATAAAAAAGCAATTCATTATAACTTCGAAGAAGAAGTTTTTTAAATAAAAACTTACACAAAAATTAAAAAATATTCACTACAATATGCCAAAAATTTCGAAAGGAAAAAATGAAAGCATTAGCACTTTTTAGTGGTGGCCTTGATTCTATGCTTGCTATAAAACTCATAAGCTCTCAAGGCATAGAAGTAAAAGCTTTAAATATCAATATAGGCTTTGGCGGCACAAGCGATAAAAGCGAACTCATGGCAAAACGTGCTGCTATGGCAGGAGCTAGTTTTGAGATGATAGATGTAAGAAATGCTTATTTGCAAGAAGTTTTATTTAATCCTCAATATGGATATGGAAAACATTTTAACCCTTGTATAGATTGTCATGCTTTTATGTTTAAAACTGCTCTTTCTATGTTAAAAGATGAAAACGCAAGCTTTATCATCACAGGAGAAGTGGTTGGTCAACGCCCAATGAGCCAAAGAAATGATGCTATGGCAAAGGTTAAAAAACTAGCTCTTGATGAAGAAGATTTAATCTTACGTCCAATGTGTGCTAAAAATTTACCTCTAACCAAACCTGAACGCGAGGGTTGGGTTGATAGAGAAAAGTTAGAAAACATAAGCGGAAGAAGTAGAAAAAGACAACTTGAACTAGCTGCCAAATTTGGTTTTGAAGATTTTGAAAGCCCAGGTGGTGGATGTTTGCTCACACTTGAGAGTTTTTCAAATAAAATCAAAGATTTTATTAATTTTGATAAAAATATGCAAGTTAATGACGCTCAACTTTTAAAATACGGGCGCCACTTAAGACTTCCAAATGGCTCTAAAATGATAGTGGGTAGAAATGAGTTAGAAAATCAATTTTTAAAAGAATTAAAAACTCAAAAATATGAAGAATTAAAACTTTTTGATTTAATAGGTGCTTATTCTTTAGTAGATGAAAACATCAATCCACAAGATCTTGAACTTGCTCTAAGCATAGCACTAACTTATGCTAAAACTCAAAATAATACAAAATACAAAATAGGCTTTAAAGATAAAATTTTCCAAAGTATGGCTTTTGAAGATAAAAATAAAATTCAAGAATATTTTATAAATTAAACTACCCTTTAAAGGGTAGTTTTTTAGAATTTCTTTCTTCTAACTTCTGCTACAATATCAGCTGACATAGAATCAACTTCATTTGCTACAGAATTTGTTGCATGTGCAATTTGTGAATTTTCCTTAGTTAAACCATCTATTACTGAACAGATTGATTAATTTGTGAAATTCCTAAAGCTTGCTCTTTAATACTCTCACCCATTTCATTAATAGATTGAACTAAGATATTAGTATTAGCTTCAATCTCACCTAAAGACTTTTGAGTTCTTGCTGCTACTGCATTCATAGAAGCACTCATTTCCTCAACCGCAGCGGCACTTTCTTGTAAAGAATCAGCTTTAGTTTGAAACATTTCTCCTTGACTTAATGAAGCTTGAAGCATTTTTCTAATCTCTGCTCCTACTGCATTAAGTGATTTTTCTATCTCTCCTTCTGCATTGTCAAGTTTATCTGAGAAATCAAGATTTTGAAAACTACAAAAACTCTTTCTATTTCATTTAAATCTTTACCTATTTTCATTTGCATATCATCAAGCATTTTATTTAATACTTCTTTTAACTCTACAAGTTTTGGATTAACAGGATTTGTATTTATTCTTTGGGTAAAATATCCTTTTTCTATATCACAAGATACTTCTATAATATTTTGCACTGTTATTTCATCTTTTTCTAAGCACGTATGAATATATTGAACATTATCATTAATCATTAATGCCATTTTTCCGAGTTCATCATTATATCTAGGTGTTAAAACTTCAACAGATGCTACTTCGTGATTTAAATATTTAAAAAATTTCATCAAATGGTTTTGTAATCTTTGTATTTGTATTGAAACAATTCTTTTTACCGAAGTACTAATAACAATCACAATGAAAACTACCGCAATAACCGAGCTAATTAGGATAATATTTCTAAGTTCTGTAATAGGCGCATATACAGATTCATTTGGAACTATAGCCAACATTGCCCAATGAATTCCAGTGTTTGGCCATACTTCAAACACCCTTATAGCCCCATGATATTCACTACCATCATCTGCTATATAATTAATTGGACCAACATAAGCTGTTTTTTGCAAATCTAATATAAAAGCTGCATTTTTATTCACATCAGAAATTTTTTCGTAACAAATTCCGCATTTGGATGTGTAGCTATAACACCATTACTTGCTATTAAAATTCTTCTTGCACCTTGATAAATCGATCTTGAAGAATCATTCAAAAATGTAGCAATAGGCTTAAGATCAAAAAGCATACCGACAACACCTATTGCCTTGCCTTTTTTATCTGTTATAGGTGCAGCTACGTTAAGCCCTAAAAACTTGTTTCCGTGAATATTATACCATCTTGGTTCACCAAAATATAACTTATTTCCATTCATTAAATTTTTAACGGCTCTAGTTTTTGCAATCTCTTCACTTGCTGCTAAAATTTGCATTCCTCCAGCATTGTTTATATCCGAATCTCTCATCAAAACCATAAATTCGTTATTATTGGTAAAATATTTTTCTTTAACATCCAAATTCTTATACATTGTTCCATCTTGCAAATAGTAATACCCATAAGCTATGTCACGATTAGCATCAACGGCTTCTCCAAGAATATTTTCTATTTTTTTTGGATTTATAGCACCTTCTAAAATAAGGTTATTTAAAGTTCTTTGCGTACCAATGGTACTAATAAACAAAGATTTAATAGATGTCTCAGTTTGATTTCCATAACGATGCACAGAAGCTGTGAGTGTATTTTCTATTTGTGTATTTAAAATGGTAATAGATCTGTTAATAATAAGCACAGATAAAATATTTAAAATCAAAACAACCGTGATAATAGCTATAGCAACAATTTTTGCACAAGACTCCAATTACGCATTTTTTCTCCTTAAATAACTATGGTAAAAATTTTTTGTTATTGTAAATCTTTTTTATTAAAAAAGTATAAAAAATATTTTATTTTTATTTATTTATTTTTTAAACAATATTGTATAAATTTACTTTTTTACACAAATGTCTATAAAATATGGGGGGGGGAGGTATAACGGATTTTTAGCTAATAAAATTTATTATTTACATTTAAAATACATTAAATTTAACAAAATCACTTGCTCCATTTTCACTAATAATATTAAGAGTGTATTTACCTTTTTTTAAATCTAAAGGTAAAAGCTCTTCTTTTCCTTCAAAAATCAATTCTTGATTTAAATACCAAAAAAGTTTTTCTTTTTTAGGATTTATAAGCTTAATTAACAATTTTTGCTGATATTTTAAATCTTTTGGCAAAATGATATTAAGATTATTTAGCGGATATATGATTTTTAAATTTTGATTAGAGCTTTGTAAATTTTGCTTTTCTTTTGTAAAAAAAGCTTGTGCATTAGAAGGTAAATTTAAAATAATTTTTTTCTTTGCGTGGATAAAATTTTTATCTAAAGAATCAACTTCTTTGTTTTTATACATAAAAACTTCTTTTAAAAACGGTGAAGTTCTTAATATATTTGCATTTTTTGGGTAAAGCACCTCTTTAAAATCAAATTTATAATCATATCTATACCCTGTTTGGTTTTCTATCTTGATAGTAACTAAATCATTAGGTTTTTCAAATTCTAAATTAATCCCATCAAGTAAAGATAAAAGCTCAAAAAACAACTCTCCTGCTATACTCACACCATATAAATTTGCATTTGCCTCACCATTAAAATTTCCAATCCATACTCCTAAAGTGTATTTTGGAGAAGTTCCTATGGCCCAGGCATCTTTTCTACCATAACTTGTGCCTGTTTTCCAAGAAATGATAGTATTAAAATCATATTGTCTTAATCCTACTTTATCTAAATCCTTTAAGGTTTGCAAGGTTAAAAAGCTTGCTCCACCACTAATAAGCTTTTTATCTTCTTTAGTAAATGCATTTTCTTCATATAAAAGTTCTTTAAAATTTCCATAATTTCCAAGCCCTAGATAAATTTTTACCATATCTTCTAAACTCAATTCTTTTGTACCCAAAATCAAAGAAAGTCCGTATTTTTTAAAATTTTCATCTTCAAAATCTAAAATATCTTTGAGTTTATAAAAAAACTTCTCATACCCATATTCTGCAAGTAAGCTTACAAAAGGAATATTAAGTGATTTTTGCAAAGATTCTTTTGCGCTAACAAAACCATGATATTTTTTATTTGCATTTTGTGGAGCAAAATTAGAAAAATATGTAGGCACATCAAGCATTAAAGATTCAGGCACTATAAGTCCCTCATCTATAGCAAAAGCAAAAAGCAAAGGTTTTAAGGTTGAACCCACACTACGCTTTGCTATCACCCCATCAACTTGACCAAAACTTGCAAAATCATAAAAATCATTAGAACCTACATAAGCTAAAACTTTATTTGTTTTGGTATCTGCTAACAATATAGCTAAATTTTTTATACCTTTTTGTTGTAGTTTATAAGAATATTCTTTGGCCTTTTCTTCAAATTTAATTTGAATTTTTTTATCTATACTAGAAATGATTTTTTCTTTATCCGCTAAAAACCTACGTGCTAAATGTGGGGCCAAGTTTTTTCTTGCTTTAAAACTAGGAAGTTTTTCAGCCTTTGCAAGAGTTAAAATATCTTTAGAAAAATATCCCTTTTCAAAAAGTCTATCAAGTAAAACATTGCGTTTTTTTAAAAGCTTATCTTTGTTTTTTTCAAGATTAATTAAACCTGGATTATTAGGAAGCACAGCAAGCAAAGCTGCTTCACTCCAAGTAAGATCTTTTAAATCTTTTTCAAAATAAAACAAACCCGCACTTGCAACACCTACTAAATTTCCTCCATAAGGAGCATTGTTTAAATAAAGCTTTAGAATTTCATCTTTTTCATAAGCACTTTCTAAAGCAAAAGCTTTGATGATTTCGTTAAATTTATTAAAATATGTGCGTTTGTTTTGCTCTAGAAGTTTGATTGTTTGCATAGAAATCGTGCTTGCACCACTTCTTTTACTTGAAAAAAGATTATTTTTAAAAGCCCTTATAAGCGCTAAAAAATCTACTCCATAATGAGAATAAAAATTTTTATCTTCATATAAAAGAACTGCACTTTTTAATTTTTGCGGTATAAACTCACTCTCTAAATGCCATTGTTCATTAGCATCTAAAAACACACTAAGAATTTCTTTATTTTTATCAAGCAAAACCTTGCTATAAGTGCCTTTAAATAAATCCTTGCTATCAAAACTAAAATAAACTAAGCCTATGTAAAAACATAGGCTTAAAAAGCATATTGCAAGGCTTATTTTGATTTTCACTGCACTACTTTGACTCTTTTACTCTCACTTAAAGCTTTATAAGCATTATCATACATTGCCTCAGCATAAGCTCCGCTCAAAGTATAAACACCCGGAGTAACAGCACTTAATTTCACAAAAAATTCTCTTGATTCATCAGAATACAAAGGAAAGAAATACATAATCTTATCATCTCTTATATCTACAAAATCATAATAAGAATTTTTTACAAAATCAGGAGCTTCATCATCTAAAAGATCATACACTATCTCCCATCCACTTGGTAAAATTTGAGTTAAAGCTATATTAGAAGCACCTGGATAATTTTTATTTGATATTTTTAATTTCATATAAAAAATTTGAGAGCTTTTTATAGCACTTTCATCTATTTCATTTCCATTTTCATCATAAAAACTTCTTTCTATATACATACGCTGTGCAAAAGGCTCAGCAATACCTTTTTTAATACCCTCTACTCCAAAATGTACATAGGTATCTTCTTTAGCTTCTATCAAAGCACTACCTTGATTGAACTCGAATTTAGAAAAACTTGCATTGAGCTTTTTACTCTCACCGTTAATTTTTAGGCTTGCATTGATAGTTTTAGAACTTTCATCGCTAAAGCTATTTGCCAAAGCATATAAAGCATAACCTGTACTTTGAGTGCTAAGCCAAGCATGGCTTTCTAAAGTTTTTTTAATATCATCTAATAATTCATCATTATCTTTACCATAAACTATTTTATACGCATTTGCAATAATAGCTTCATCTCTTAAAAAAGATCCATAAGTATGAGTGTAATTAGCTTTTCCATCAGGCTTTATGCTTAAATTTTTAGCTATATTTAAAGCTACCTCATCAAAACCTGCTAATTTATAAGCTGCGCTAAGTTGCCAAAGACTTACATTATTTAGGCTTTGCAAATAAGCGCTATCTTCATAAATAGCATTCATTATACTTAAATTTGGCTCTTTAGCTAAAGCTAAAAGATATAAAGAATTTATTCTAATTTCTTTATTTGTTTGAGCTTTTAAAACATAGCGTTTTTGATAATCAAGCCATGCTTTAAACATACCCTCACCCACATAATAGCCTCTTTCTTTGGCTAAAATCATAAACATACCCGCATAATTACTTCCCCAAGCATCAGAATCTTTAAGTCCTTGCCAATAAGCAAAGCCACCATTAGCGGTTTGAAAATTTGCGTATTTACTTAACAATGCATTGATATTGTTAATATTTTTTTGCTTATTTGCCCCTTGATCAAGTTTTTGTAAAAAAAGTTGTGGTAAAACTGCTGAAGTACTTTGCTCTATACATCCATAAGGATAATTTTGCAAGTATTTTAATCTATGATTTATATTTAAAATAGGCTTAGAACTCACACTTAAAAACGCTACTGGATTAATATAATCTTGTGTGATTTTAAACTCCATAGAAGTATTTGCAGGAATTTTAAAAGATTTACCCTCATAAGTAATGGTATTTAGCGCTTTTATATCAATTTGCGTATTTTGAGTATAAGTATAATCTTTTGCATTTAAACTTAACTCTATTTCCTCTACTCCAAGCTTGTTTGAATTTACTTTTGCATTAACATAAATATCTTTGCTTTTTTCATTACTAAAATCAATCAAAATTTCATCATTTTCAAAATTTATGAGTGAATTTTTTGTTTTTAATTTAAGTTTTGCATTTTTTACATCATCATCTACTTTAAATACTTGTACCAAAAACTTAAACTCATCATCAAGTCTTAAAGCTCTTGGCAAGGTTTCAAGCATCACAGCAGGTGCGCTAACTTGGATATCTTTAGAAGCACTGCCAAAACCTGCTAAGTTGTTTGCCACTACCATAACTCTAACCGAACCTAAGTATGATGGCATATTAAATTTTAATTTTGCATAACCATTTTCATCGCTTTGCACTGGTTCTTGAAACAATACAACCGGTTTAAAGCGTCTTGCTTTTTCATCATTTTTGCTTTTATTTGCTCTACTTTCTAAGAAAACATCACCACCCGTAGTCAATACCTTAGAAACATTAGAAATATTTTTAGCAATGATTTTATCATAGGTATCATATATACTCATATTAAAGCGTGTTTTTTGGTAAAAATACCCCCAAATATCTGGGGTTTTAAAAGCATTCACATCAAGCAAGCCCTCATCTACAATAGCGATGGTATAAGTATAACTTTGCTTGTTTTTACTTTGAATTTCTACTTCAAAATCTTGTTTGGGCATGATTTTATCCGGTACTTTTAAATCAAGCTCGATTTTACTTTGCTCATCTACTACATTCAAAGGCACCACGCCAAAAAGTCTCAAGGCTCTATCATTAGTATATTGATCATAATCTTGAAGCAAAATCACACTCACATAAACATTTGGCATATATTCTTTAAGAATAGGAATTTCAACCTTTGTAATATCTTCATGTGTATCTATCACAAAGCGTTTTAAAACCTTTACATTATCATTTAAAGTAATAATAGCTTTGGCACCCTTAACACTTTCAAATTCTATAAAAGCCGTTTCATTTGGTTTGTATTCTTTTTTATCACTTTTAATCTTTAAAGAACTCACTATATCAGCATTACTTGGTGCACCAAAACTACTAATATAAAAAAACTCCCCTGTGCTTGTTTTACTTTGTACATCTTCAAGTTCTATAAACATTTCACCATGATATTCTTTTGGATCAAATTCTATTTTAACTGGTTTATCTTTACTTAAAATGGTTCCTTGTGTAACTATTTGTGTGTTTTTATCCTTTTTGAGTGATTTTAAAAAATCATCATAATTATCATAATCCCACCACCAAGAATAATCATTTGCATAAATAGTGTATTTAATTTCCCTATTTGCTATTAAATTCTCATCTAAATCGCTCACAATGGCTTCAAAATTGACAATAGAACCCGAGCTTAAATAGTGATTTTTTAAACGCTTAATACCTACAAAATACTCATGCAATATTACCTGTGAATTTACAAGTGCTTCAACCGACCTTGAACCTTTTTCAAAAACTCTAGCCCTTATACTAGCTTCAAGGTTATATGGGGTATTTTTTAAAAAGTCATTTAAAGTAAATTCTTGCTTTGTAAAGCCATTTTCATCTAACATACCTTTTAAATTATCTTGATATTTTTGTACTAAAACACTAGGATTTGAAAAAATGTATTCTGGGTATTTTGAATTTTTATATTCTTTTTTACTTACAAATAAATCAGCTTGATATTGTAAATTACTTGCTGGTGTTCCAAAAAGATATTTTGAACTAATATTAAAATCTAATTTTTCATTTTCTTTTATACTTTTTGGAGCTTGCATAGATACTTTTATACGATTTGGTACTATATTTTGCACTAAAATTTCTTTATCAAAAACAGCATTTGCAAATTCAACCCTAGCCAAATACACTCCACTTAAAGCTTGTTGATCAAGTGAAATCTTTTTATAAAAAGTTCCATTACTCAAAGAATCAAGCTTGATTTTATCTAAAAGTTTTTTATTACGTGGGTCAAAAAAACTTAAAAATATAGGATGATTAACAACTCCTTTATCATTTCTTGCAACCATAGTTAAATAAATATCATCACCTGGTCTATAAACCCCTCTTTCTGTGTAAATAAATACTTTATTTTGAGAAGTTAAATCAAAACCATCTACATCAAAACCATCATATAATAAAGGTGAGCTTAAACGCAAAATAGAAGCCTGTTTATCTTTTGAAGCGATAATAAACAAAGCTTTTGACTCATCAATATCATCAAAAACAGCTAAACCATTATCATCACTCATTTTAGAAGCTAAAACTTGATTGCTTTTGCTAATCACATCAACCTTAACCCCACCTAAAGCCTTTTGCGTAGTAAAATCTCTCACATCTACAAAAAGCTTTTTATTTAAATTTTGAGCAATCAAAGCTATATCTGAAAAAATTAAGTTCTTACTTACTTTTGCTTTTTGGTTAAAAAATCTATATTTTTTCCAACTCTCCATTCCCTCATCAAAAACATAATCAACATCTTCTTCTTTAAAATAAAGCTTCACTATAAATACACCGCTTAAATCTTTTAAACCATCTAATACTATTTCATTTTCTTGCCATTGATTTTTGGTGTTTTTTATATCAAAGTCTTTTTTTAACACCACTTCACTAGTGTAATCGCTTTCTGAAAAAATATCACTATCATAGTCGCTTAAATTTTTAGCACCTTGAAGATTTTTATATCTTAAATATTCACTTAAGTTATTTGAAAATACTTGATAAACTTCTAAATGAACCTTTTTAATATTCATACTCTTAAAAGCTATTATTTTGCTTGCTTTACTAGATAAAAAAACTCCTTGATTTGTAAAACTTATAGCAGGTTCATAGTCTTTTAAACTTACTTGAGTTTTATAATCTTCTTTTGTGCTAATTCCATCAGCACTTTTAATCCCTTGAGCAAGTTGAATTTCATAAGTTTTATTCGGAGAAAAATCACCTGTAAGTTTAATTTTATTTCCAAAGGCTAATGCTTTAAAATCTACTTTGGGAGTAATAAAAATCAAATCTTTTAAATTTTGATCTTGCGAAATATTTTGAGAAAAAAGCAATTCTATATTTTTATTAACCACATTTGCATTTTGAAAAACAAATTCATTCTTAGCAAGCAAAATATACTCTAAATTTATATTATTTTCTAAACCTAAATTTTCTTTATCAAAAACTACTTTTACATTAGTATTGGTATTTTTGATATTCAGCACTTTAGAATACACACTTGCCATATCACCTTGAATGATGATTTTATCTACTTGAATTTCTTTTTCTTGCACATTAATTTTAATAGCTTTTAACAATTCATCTTTATTAAGAGTATAAAAACTTTGAATATTTAAAACTAATACACTCTCATCATTTGAAATATTTTGAAAATATCCTTTAATATCTAGTTTTTCAAAAGGAGTTTTTACTTTCAATTGTACTTTTTCATTAGCTATGATATCATTTAAATCTATAAAAATATCATATTTTTGATTTGCTTTTAAAGCTGTAAAAATGTTCAATCTTGTAGGTGTTTCAAACTCATATTTTACTTTTGTCTTTTGATTATTAAGAATAATCTCTCTTTCTTTTATAACACCTATTTCTTGATTAATGATATTGGTGTTAAACTCTACAAAAACACTTTGTGTATTTTCATTAAAACCATAAGCTCTTATAATAGAGCTTTTATCCTCATTTTTAGAACAAGCAAATAATAAACTTACAAGTAAAAAAGCAAAAAAATAATGTAAAAATCCTTTCATATATACCCCATTTAATAAATTTTTCAAATTATATCTAAATTCACTCTTGCTTCACTCAAAAAATTATATAATTCTTACTATAAAAAATAAAGGAGAGAAAAATGAAAAAGAAAATTACTGCATTGTTAACAGCTTTAAGTCTTTCAAGTCTTGCTTATGCAGATGAAATTTATGGTGTGATAACGGATGTAGATGATAGCACTAAAACTATTTTAATTGATACTACTTATGGAGAGAAAATGAATGTAAAAATTCTACCAAATACAGAAATAGATATGGATGATTGTGGTATTTTTGGTATGGACAAATATGGTACTTTTAAAGATTTAAAAGTAGGAACTTTTATAGAAGCTAAAGTTTTCCATAGCCACGCTCAAACAACACCAAACCCACAAACTCCAAATCAAGTTCAAAATATAACCGCTAAAGAAATCAAAATCGAATGCAAAAAAAGAGCTTATTGAGCAAAATAACTCCTAAAAAGGAGTTATTTTAATGCGTTTTTTTCTTATATTAATTTGCATTGGCACTTTTGCATTTGCTTATAAAGTTCAAGGTATTTTAAAAAACACCACCGCACATACATTAAGCATCCAAACAAGTTTTGATAATAACTTAATTATTACCATTTTACCCCAAACACACGTTGATATTTATAATTGTGGAATTTTTGGAAGCAACAAAAAACAAGCTAATGTACAAGATCTAAAAAAAGGAAGTATTGTTAAAGTCAAGGGTAGTAAAAATGGAAGTATCATCATCGCTGAAAAAATTATAGTAGAATGCGATGATCAAAGAAGAGCTTACTAAGATAATAGCTCTTCTTTATCTTCTTTGTTGATTTTTTCTATATAAAGACTTTGTGAAGGAAAAGCAAAGCTAAGTTTATTTCTTTCAACAATTTTCATTAACTCAAGTAAAATACTTTGTCTTGCCTCTCTAAAACCCGCACCACTTATTGCTTTAGTATAAAAATACACCTCTATATCAATAGAGCTTGCACTAAAACCACTTACAGCCACATAAGTGCTATTTTTATAACCTTCTAAATCATTTACTGAAACTAAATTTTGTCTATATCTAGCACGTGTTCCACCATAATTCAACGCACTATCATCAACTTGTGCTATTAAAGGACTAGTAGCTAATAAATATCTTATATCTTCTACGCATTGTTCAAGTTGTTCAGGTTTTGCATCATAGGTTACACCTATAAATAATTTTACATGGCGTCCTATTTTTCTTTTACTCCAGTTTTTTATATTTGCACCCATAATAGTCGAATTTGGCAAAAATACCAAAGAATTATCAAATGTTCTAATAGTAGTTTTCCTAAGCCCTGTTTCAACAACAGTTCCTTCTATACCAGAAACTTCTATCCAATCTCCTTGATTAAAGCTATTATCAAAAAGCAAAAGTACCGAAGCAAAGAAATTTGCAATGATATCTTTAGCTGCTAAAGCCACAGCTAAACCGCCAATACCCAAAGATGCAATTAATGCTGAAATATTAAATCCTAAATGTGCTAAAACAAATAAAACAGCTATCACTATAATGATAAAATATAAAATTTTAATAATTAAATTTACTACTTCACGTTTACCACTTTTTTCAGCAAGCTTTGCCACTATCATCATGCCATAACTATCAAAAACATTAATCACAAGCCAAGCAGTCAAAATAATATAAGCTATAGATAAAATATTACTAATTCTTATATCTATAGGTGCGGGATAATAAAAAATAGTAAAACAAATTCCGATAGCATAAGCAAATAAAAACCAACCTATTGGTCCTTGGAGTTTTTCTAGAAAATGAGTTTTTATTTCCATATTGGCTGAATTTTTTCCAAACAAATGTATAAGTATAAAATATAAAATCTTTGCTAGATAAAATTTCAAAGAATAAAAAAAGACAATAACAGCAATAGAAATAACGATTTTTCCAACATTTACACTACTAATAGAAGTTTGTTCGTTAATATAATTAATTGCGTTTTGCAAACCCAAACCTGTGAATAAAAAATTAGTTTCAAGCAAATTGGCATTATTTCTTAGATAAACTAAAATTTCATTATAAGATTTAATAGTATTTCTTAAGCTGTTTTCATTGATTTCTAAAGTTCTAAGCTGAGCAATATCATTAATTTTTTCTTTATCTAAAGTAAAATTGAACACCAAATCTTCTTTAAGCGAATCAATGCTTTTGTCGATAATATTTCTTATAGTCTGACTTTGAGCTCCTTCAATAAAAACTTTTTCTAATTCAAATATGCATAAGTAAAAATGCTCCGCAGAAGTTAAATTTAAAAGCTTGATTTTATTGTTCACATAATCATAATATCTTTTTTTAACTTGAGCATTTTCAACACTTTTTTGCAAATCATTTTTGGTTTTTAAAAAATCTTTTGCTTCTTTATCATCAATTTTTTGAGAAACAATCTTTAAAGGCAAAGTAGTTAAAATTGCGTCTTTTTGTTTTTCTATTTCTTTAATATTATCTTGAAATTCAGTGCTATTTGTATCACTATTTTTAAAGTTTTCTAGAAGCAAATTAAGTTCTATATAATTTTGTACCAAAGCAAAAATACTATTTTTATCTTCTAAAATATTTTTTTCTTGCCCATATAAAACATTGACAAATAAAAACACTAAAATAAATTTAAAGATTTTATTCATATTTTTTTGTCCTTTCTTGAATTAAAACAAAATTTTCAAAATTAAAATCATATTCATAAATTTCGCCTGTTTCTATGATGTAATACCAAGCATGAAGCTCGATTTCTTTTTTATTTAAAGCTTCCTCTATACCTGGATATGTTAATAAATTTTGTAAAGAATTAACCAAATTCATTTTTTCAGTCATCCAAGCACGCATAGCAAAATCATTACCTGCAACTTTTAAAACATTACTTTTTATAGGCTCAAGCAAAGTGAGCCATTTTTTAACATTAGGCATATTTTTTAAATCATTGTCATCCGCATATAAAGCCGCACAACCTCCACAATTACTATGTCCACAAACAATGATATTTTTTATATGCAAAGAGTTAAAAGCATATTCAATAGCTGAGGTAGTTGCTAAAAAATCATCTCCAACTCTATAAGGTGGAACTATATTACCTATATTTCTAATAACAAAAAGCTCTCCCGGCCCTGTATTGGTAATTAAATTTGGTATTACTCTTGAATCAGCACAACCTATAAAAAGCGTATGAGGATTTTGTTTGTTTTTTAAACTTTCAAAAAGCTCTGCATGTTCTTTAAAATCTTCTTGCATAAATTTCAAAGCACCTTCAATCAAGTCTTTCAAAAAAATCCTTTTTTTTGGTTTTAATAAAACATTATACTAAATTATTTTTACTTAAAACAAATCAATAAATTTATTTTTTATTATATTTTTATACAATTTTAATATTTTATTTATCTTTTTTTTGTAAATTTTAATTTTAAAAAATATTGGAGGATTTTAATGAGTCTTTATGATAGAGATTATTCTAACTCTAAAACTCAAGAATTTGAAGGTTATGCTAGAAGCGATTTAAGCATTTTTATAAAACAAACTTATCAGCTTTTTGCTGCTTCATTATTAGCTGCAACAGCAGGTGCTTACATAGGAATTTTTGCCCTAGCACATTTATTTGCACAATCTCAAGCAACTTTTTGGATTTTATTTATCATTGAAATTGGCTTATTATTTGCATTACAATGGAAAAAAAGAGAGGCTCCGCTTAATTTAATTTTACTTTTTGCCTTTACTTTTGTTTCAGGGCTTACTTTAACACCACTTTTATATTCAGTTTTAGCACTTCCTGCAGGAGCTAGCATCATCGCTCAAGCTTTTGCTTTAACAACAGTAGCTTTTGGTGCTTTAAGTGTATTTGCTATGAATACAAAAAGAGATTTTACTATGATGGGAAAAATGCTTTTTATAGCTTTAATCGTTATCGTAGTAGCTTCTTTAATTAATCTATTTTTCCAAAGCTCACTTGTAAGCTTAGCTATTTCTGGTATTGGTGCAATTTTATTTTCTTTTTACATCCTTTATGATACTCAAAACATCATTAGAGGAAACTATGAAACACCAATCGAAGGTGCTGTTGCACTTTATCTTGATTTTATCAACCTTTTCATCTCTCTTCTTAATATTTTAAGAAGCTTTAATAGCAGATAAAAATTTGCGAGAAATAATCTCGCAAATTTTCTTTACCTCTTTCAAGTTTTTATCAAACTTTTTAAGTTACAATACTCATTTTATTTTCAATAAGGAAAATTTATGACTACTCTTTTAATTATTTTGCAATTTGCAATTGTCGTGATTATTTGTATTGCGGTTTTATTACAAAAAAGTTCAAGCATAGGACTTGGAGCATATAGCGGAAGCAATGAAAGTTTATTTGGAGCAAAAGGTCCTGCGGGATTTTTAGCTAAATTTACTTTTATAATGGGTGTTTTACTTATTGCTAATACAATTGCTCTTAGCTATATGTATAATAATGCTAATTCTAACTCACTTGCTGAAAAAGCAGAACAAATTTTACCAAAAGCACCTGAAACAAATACAACTAGCATTCCAGTTGCACCAAGCGCCCCAATTAGCGAAAGTAATACTAGCAAATAAAAAGGACAAACCATGCTAAATGAAATTTATACTAAACAAAAACAACAATCAGATAAAAGCTTAGAAGCTTTAAAAAAAGATTTTACTACCATAAGAACTGGTAAAGTAAACATCAATATACTTGATCATATTCATGTTGATTATTATGGTAACGCAACCCCACTTAATCAAGTAGCAACAGTTTTAGCAACCGATGCTTCAACCATTAGCATTACTCCTTGGGAAAAATCGATACTAAAAGCTATAGAAAGCGCCATAGCTGCAGCAAACATAGGAGTAAATCCAAACAATGATGGTGAAAGCGTGAAATTATTCTTCCCTCCTATGACAAGAGAACAAAGAGAAGAAAATGCTAAAAATGCCAAAGCTATGGGAGAAAAAGCTAAAGTGGCTATTAGAAACATTAGAAAAGATGCAAATGATGCGGTTAAAAAGCTAGAAAAAGATAAAACAATTTCAGAAGATGAAGCCAAAAAAGCTTATGATGAAGTCCAAAAACAAACCGATAGCTACACAGCAAAAGTAGATGAATTAGTTAAAAATAAAGAAGCAGAACTTTTAAAGGTTTAATAATGAACTTAAAACAAATTTATAAAGATTGTGGAGCATATTTACAAGGGCATTTCTTACTTAGCTCAGGAAAACATTCTGAGTTTTACCTTCAAAGTGCTAAAGTTTTAGAAAATCCAAAACTAGCAGGTGAGCTTTGCGAGGAGCTTGCAAAAGTTATTGCTAGTTTTAACATTGAATTTGATAGTATTTGTTCTCCTGCCTTGGGTGGAATTTTAGCAGGCTATGAGCTTGCTAAAGCTTGCAATAAACGCTTTATTTTCACTGAGCGCGTAGAAGGAGTAATGAGCCTTAGACGTGGTTTTGAAGTAAAAAAAGGTGAAAAATTTATCATTTGTGAAGACATTATTACAACAGGTGGTTCTGCACTTGAAAGTGCAAAAATCATCGAAAGTTTAGGTGGGGAAGTGGTAGGCTTTGCGGCTTTGGCAAATCGTGGCTTTTGCACAGTAAAAAATTTAAACAATCCAAGAAAAGAAAATGCAAAACTGCCTGAAAATTTACCACTTTTTGCACTAGGAAATTTCGAATTTGATATTTATGAAGCAAATGCTTGTCCACTTTGTGAAAAAGGCACCAAAGCTATCAAACCTGGTAGTCGTGGAAACTAATGAAAACTAAAGCAAAAATAGCTACTCGCTTTTTAAGATTTAAAGCTTTTTTGATTGATCTATTTTTGCTTTATGTGCCTGTTTTATATTTATTTTATTTTACACTTGGCTCTAAAGAAGCCTTTTTAAACAATCAACTTATAATTTTTTTATGTTCTTTGCTTTTTGGGCTTATACAGGCCTTATTTTTAGCAAAAAAAGCTCAAAGTCCTGGACTTAAAGCTTATGATTTATATTTAATTGATCTTAAAAATGGCCAAAAACTTAATTTTTTTAGAATACTCTTACGCTATATAATTTTTATCGTAAGTTTTGGTTTATTGATTGGGATTTTGGTAAGTTTTTTAAGAAAAGATACTTTGGCTTTACATGATATTTTAAGCCAAAGTGTTATTGTCACAAAGGTAGAAAAATGAATAGAAAAAGAATTTATAATCCAAAATCAAATGAAACTTTAAATGATAGAAAAGTATTTAATGGTAATCCTCATGGGATTTTAAATTTTACTAAAGCAAAATACACTTGGGCTTTAAAGCTTTGGGATTTAATGGAGGCAAATACTTGGTTTCCAAAAGAAGTAGATACAACCAAAGATGCACTTGATTATCGCTGTAATCTAACCGTAGCAGAAAAAAGAATGTATGATTTAGTTTGGTCTCAACTTATCTCAATGGATAGTTTTCAAACAAACAACCTTGCTGATAATATCAATCCTTACATCACAGCACCTGAAATCAATGCAGTTTTAGCAAGACAAGCTTATGAAGAAGCAAATCACTCAAAATCTTATGCAGTAATGGTTGAAGCAATCTGTGAAAATACAGACTTAATTTATGAAATGGAAAAACATGATGAAACTTTAAGAGAAAAAAATGATTTCATTTCAAGTATTTATGAAGAACTAGCTGGCGAAGTAGATGATAATAAACTTTTACTTGCAATGGTAGCAAATCAAATTTTAGAAGGGGTGTATTTTTACAGTGGCTTTACTGCTATTTATGCTTTAGCGCGCGCAGGAAAAATGCTAGGTTCGGCACAAATGATACGTTTTATACAAAGAGATGAGATCACGCATTTGTTATTATTTCAAAATATGATTAATTCTGTACGCAAAGAAAGACCTGATTTATTTAATGATACTAATGTAAGTAAAATCTATGACATGTTTAAAAAAGCAGGTGAGCTTGAAATCAAATGGGGTAAATACATCACTCAAAATCAAATCATGGGTTTTACAGATGATATTATAGAAGAATATATTCACTATCTTGTTGATCAAAGACTCACTGCTATTAATCTTGATAAAATCTACAACGCAAAACATCCTATTAAATGGGTGGATGATTTTTCTAAATTTAATGATCAAAAAAGTAATTTCTTTGAAAGTAAAGTTACAAATTACTCCAAAGGTAGTTTAAGTTTTGATGACTTTTAAGTCACAAAACTACTCATTTTTTTACACTTCTTAAATTAATTCTTTTTTATTGTTTAATATTTCTAATTTATTAAAAATAATATTATATAATTCGCAGTTTTTATTTTAATTTAAAGGGGTAATTATGGAGTTTTTAGAACTTTTGTTAATCTTTATCGCCATAGTTCTCATGATAGTTAAACCTGAAAAAGAAAAACTAGCTTTTTCTATACTTGTAATTTCATGGGCTATTATGGTATTTGACTATCTAGGTCGTAAATCAGGCGCAATCTTAGGCCTAATGAATCTATAAGGTGGCAAACATGTGTGATATTAACAAAACTAAATTCTTTTACTTTTTAATGTGTTTGGCAGGTTTTTTAGTTATTTTAATGCCTGTTGGAACAGCAAATTTAATTTTTGGCTATATGTTGGGCGATAGCCCTTGTACTTCTTGCTGGGGCCAAAGAGAATCTATGATTTATATCGGTGTAGCGGCTTTATTTATTGTACGCTATGGTATGAAAGGTAAATTTTTAGCTTTCCTTTTGATTGCAACTGCATTTGGTTTATGGCAATCATTCAACCATGTAAGTGGCCATGCGCATCGCGATCTTGATCAAGGTTTTGGCTTACCTATTTTTGGTTTACATACTTATTTTTGGGCTGAAGTGGTATTTTGGGCTGTGGTTTTATTGCTTGGTGTTATTTTTGCTTTTGCTCCAAAATTTGGCTCATTTGAAAAAGAAATGGAAGGCGCAAGCTTTAGAAAATTAACTAAATTTAACTTAGCTGCTATGGTTATTGTTGCTTTTATTGTAGCTTCAAATGTATTTCAAGCTTTCGTAAGTACTGGTCCTATTCCATATAGTGGACAAGGCGATCCGGTTCGCTTTAGTTTAAATCCAAAATACATCATTTGGGATGACTCAGGCTGGAGTAAAAGCTGGAAAAGCATTTCTTTCTTAGGAAAACGCGATGTTAAGGAACCTGATTTTGCTTTTGCACCTGCTAGTGAAAAATTAGGTATTCAATTTGATAATAACATTAGCAATGCTCCATTTGCAAATATTGATGATAATCTAAAAATTACAAGCGAAATGAAAATTGATCTTCCTAAGCCTATCAATACTCTTGATTATATTAACGGAGAGTATGTTGCAAGCTCTAAATGGGAAGTATTTTTCTTAGATGATAACTTTAGCACTAAAGCAGACTTTCTATTAGATCCATATTTTTCAGCTACAATTAACCCTATTGTAGGAATTATTCCTTATTTAGACAATAAATACATCTTAATGGGCTCTAATAAATCTTTCTTGAGATTTGCTCAAAATCCTAACGCAGATGAAGCATTACAATATGCTGATTTTATGAGAGGAGCAAATAATTTCGAAGGACAAGGTAAAGATCTTGGTCGTGGTAGAATTGATACAGTTAGAGCTAAATTCCATCATGTTTTAAGCACAACAACAGATGGAAAATATATGTATCTTGCTACTGTTCCAAACAATAAAGATGCTAAAACTTTTGTAATCTCTAAAATTTCTTTAGCAGATAGAGTTCTTTCAGCTGAATTTACTCCTAAAGCTGACTTAAAAGAAGGAAAAACTTTAGGCGATCTTTATGTAACTTCAATGGCATTTAAAGATGGTAAAATTTATGCATTAAGTAAAAAACATAATGTTATTGCTGTAATTGATTTAGATAAAGAAGAAATTGTAAAAACTATTTCTTATCCAGAAAATATCACTAATGCAAGAAGTTTATTCTTCAAAGATGGCAAAGCACACATCTTATCTTATCAAGATGGATCAAACATCCTTTATACGCTTGATTAATCTTAAGGCGTTTTACGCCTTAAGAATTTTAAGATAAATAAATAATTTTTAAGATAAAATAACACTTTTTTACCAAGGAGTGCTTATTGATTCATATATTTGAACAAAAACAGTGTCAAACAATGGCAGAAGAAATTCGCAAAAATACTTTCATCAATGAAGAATTATTTGAAGCTTTTTGTTCTACTCCAAGGGAAATTTTTTCACCTTTAAAAATGCATGCTTATAGGCTTGATGCTCTTCCTTTAATGGGAAATCAATGGATAAGCTCGCCCTTAACCGTAGCTAAAATGACTATGGCGCTTGATTTTAAAGATGCAGATAGTGTTTTAGAAATAGGCTGTGGTAGCGGGTATCAAGCTGCAATTTTAAGTAAGCTTATTAGAAGAGTTTTTACCATAGAGCGCATTGAAAAACTTGCGATTAGCGCTATAGAAAAATTTAAAAAACTAAACTATGCTAATATTCATGTAAAATTTGATGATGGGCAAAATGGTTGGAAAAATTATGCGCCTTATGATAGAATTTTACTCTCAGCTTATATAGAGCATATCCCAAATGTATTATTTGATCAACTTGAAAACAATGGAATTTTAGTAGCTCCTTTACTCATAGGAAATCAACAATTTATCACTAAATTTACCAAAAAAGATGGCAAGATTAGTAAAGAAGTTTTAGACGAATGTCTTTTTGTGCCTATCAAAGATGGTAAAGAATAGTTAAAATTTCATTTTTAAAACAATAAAACCATATTCATCTTTATATTCACTCTCTTGTAAAAAACCATTTTTCTGATAAAATTTATATGCCTTATAATTATCTTTATTTACTTCAACATATTTCAAATGATAATTATTTACAGCTTTAGATATTAAAGCAGTACCTATACCTTTGTTAAAATATTTTGACCTTAAAAACAACATTTCAATTTTATCGTCCACAAATGCTAAAAATCCAATCATTTCATCTTTATCATAGCAAATCAAATAATTTAAACTAAAGAATACTTGAGAATTTAAAAGATCATTTTTAATCTTTTCTCTATCAAAATCAGATAAAAAATCATGGGAATATTTTACACTATCCTCCCATATATCAATCAATTTATCCTTAATATTATCTGTAATTTTTTTAAAATATTTAATTTTAATATAATTATTTTTAAACATAAGCTTCTTATAGGATTTATTTTTTTATAATTATACTAAAAAAGGAATATTATGAGTTTTAAAAAAATACTTTTTGGTTTATTTACCACTAGCATGCTTTTTGCCTATGAGCAAATGCCTCAAAATGCCTCACATGGAAATTTCTTAGACAAAGACAAATGGAAAAATTTAGATAAAAACTGGATTTATTGTGAAAGTGGATTAAATCAAGATTTTATCAATATAAACAGTAAAAAGGTTACAAATAAAAATCATTCTTTAGAATTTAACTATTCAAACGATTCTTTTGGCTTAATAAATGATGGTTATACTATAAAAATGCATTTTGCAAGCAATGGAAGCCATATCGTGCTAGATAATACAGCCTATAATTTATCTCATTTTCACTTTCACGCTCCATCAAAAATTTCTATTGATAAAAAGTCTTACCCTTTAGAAATTCATTTTAGTCATGTAAGTCAAAAAGGCGATATAGCAGTGGTTGCATTATTTTTACAAGAAGGCGTGGAAAATCCTTTTATTAAAAAAATCATTCGTGCTTTTCCTAAAAAAGAAGGCGATAAGCTTTATATTCAAGGCTTAAGTGCTAATGAGTTATTACCAAATGATCTTCAATCTTTTTATATCTTTAAAAACAAACTCAACAAGCCTTGTAATCAAAAAATCACTTGGATAGTTTTAAAAGATATAAGCTATGCCTCTAAAGAGCAAATCCAAACCATACAAAATTTAATGGGAAAAAATGAGAATTTAAAAATACAAGAAATTAATAATTTAGAACAAAATGATTAAGTAAGCTAAACTTAATCATTTATAAAAGCTTGAATTTTTTCTAAATTAGCTCTAAAAAGTTTAAAATTTAACTCGCAAGATATTTTTAAATCAGCAAAAAAAGGATTTTTCAAACTTGCTATGAGCAAGTAATCATCTTTTTTCAAAACTCTTTGTGTAGAAAATTCTTTATCTTTTACTTTTTCAAAAATACTTTCATTAGAGTTAATATCTTCTTTTAATTTCTTACTATAAAGCAAAATTCCACAAAAGAAATTCCCAAATTCATCTTTAAATTTCACATCATAAAGAATAAAATCATCAAAAATAAAAGAATTTTGAGAATGATAAGTTTTTAAAGAAAAATCAAAAGCAATTTTTTCAAAATCTTTTTGATCAAAACCTTGTTTGTCAAATTTAGCATTGTTTTGTTTTAAAAATTCTTCACACATTTTAAATACAAGCTCATTGCGTCCCCACATAAGCTTTCTTCCTAAAATTCTAAAAAACAAAACTCCTGCTAAAACAGCAAAAAATAAAGCTATAATCACATCTTTGCTAAATTGAAAAGCAAGAAAAAATATAACCAAAGCTTCAGCAAATGCTAAAATTTGTAAAGCTTTGAGTCTTTTATTTAAAGCTTGTCTTATGGCTTCAAAATCCATTAAGACTTAGCCTTTTCCATTCTTTTTCTTTGAGTAGGATCAAGATATCTTTTTCTAACTCTAATATTTTGTGGAGTAACCTCTACAAGCTCATCTTCTTCTATCCACTCTAACGCTCTTTCAAGGCTTAATTTTCTAGGCGGTACAAGCTTAATCGCATCATCACTACCACTTGCCCTAACATTCGTTAAATTTTTACCTTTAATAGGATTAACATCTAAATCATTTGGACGTGAATGCTCGCCTATAATCATACCTGTATATACTTTTGTTTGAGGATCGATAAACAACACCCCTCTATCTTGCAAATTAAATAAAGAATACCCTAGCGCAACACCATTTTCCATAGAAATTAATGCACCATTATTTCTTTTTTCAACTGCCCCGCTAAATGGACGAAACTCTAAAAAGCTATGGTTCATCACACCCTCGCCTTTAGTATCTGTTAAAAATTGTGATCTAAATCCTATAAGCCCGCGCGCAGGAATTTCAAACTCAAGTCTTGTTTGACCATCTCCAGTTGGTGTCATAGTTTTCATTTCAGCTTTTCTTTTACCTAGTTTTTCAATCACCACTCCGGTAAAATCATCAGGCACATCAATCACTAAATGCTCAAATGGCTCTGTTTTAACTCCATCTTCTACCTTAACGATAACTTCAGGTCTTCCCATGCAAAACTCAAAGCCTTCTCTACGCATATTTTCCGCTAAGATAGTTATTTGAAGCTCGCCTCTTCCGCTTACTTTAAATTTACCCTCGCCTGTACTTTCATATTTCATAGCAATATTAGTTTTCATTTCCGCTTCTAAGCGTTCTGCGATTTTATTTGAAGTTACATGTTTACCTTCAGTACCTGCTAAAGGACCATCATTTACTGAAAATACTATACTTAAAGTTGGTTCTTCTATATGCAAAGGATCAAGTGGCATAGGGTTGTTTGGATCTACCACACTATCTCCCACATCTAAAGCTTCAAAACCTGCAATCGCTACAATATCGCCTGTCCCTGCTTCTTCAATATCCATTTTTTCTAGACCCATAAAACCAATAAGTTTTGAAATTCTTCCATTGATTTTAGAACCATCTGCCTTAGCAAGCATTACATTTTGATTTTTCTTTACTTTACCATTAAAAATTCTTGCAATTCCTATTTTACCAACGAAATTATCATAACCTAGAGTAAAAACTTGAAGCTGCAAAGGGTTTTCATCGCTACCACTTGGAGCAGGTACGCGCTCAAGTATAGTCTTAAACAACGGCTCCATATTAGTGCTTTCATCTTCAAGTGCGAGTTTTGCATAACCATTTTTAGCAGCCGCATAAACTACAGCAAAATCAAGTTGTTCATCATTTGCCTCTAAAGCCACGAAAAGATCAAAAATTTCATTGATTACTCTTTCAGGATCAGCAGCTGGTTTATCGATTTTATTAATAACAACAATAGGTTTAAGTCCTAAAGATAAAGCCTTTTTTACCACAAATTTAGTTTGAGGCATAACCCCTTCTTGTGCATCAACTAAAAGTAAAACCCCATCAACCATTTTTAATACACGCTCAACTTCGCCACCAAAATCAGCATGGCCTGGAGTGTCTATGATGTTTATTTTAGTGCCTTTATAATTAATAGCAGTATTTTTAGAAAGTATAGTAATACCTCTTTCTTTTTCTATATCGTTGCTATCCATTACGCGCTCTGCTATTTGCTCACGCTCGCTAAAAGTTCCTGATTGCTTTAAAAGCTCATCCACCATCGTTGTTTTTCCATGGTCAACGTGAGCTATAACGGCTATATTTCTAATATTATCCAAGTTTTTCTCCAAAGTCTTAAAATTAAAATCTAATATTATATAAAAAAATACTTAAAAATTAAGATTAAAAATTTGGAACACTTGTTGCTTTTCTCTGAGATAAGAATTATTTTTAAGGAGAAAAATATGTCAAACTTGGGAACTCAAATCTTTAACGCTAACTTAGAAAAACAAGGAACTTCAGTTTTAAATAGTAAGCATTTTATGGAACTTTTAAATTATTTAGAAGTTGTAAATTCAAACGAAGAAAAAGAATTAAACTATGCAAAGCTTTCAAGTAAAGTAAGCGAAATTTTAGATGATGTTCATAATGAAAATGCTGTTTTAAACGCTAAAAATATAGAAGAATTGTTAGTAATATTTAAAAACTTTAATCTTTCTCATGAAAATTTAAAACTTGATTGTGCAGCGCAATTGCAAAATTTATTTCCAAATTTAGCAAAAAATAATTTTTTAGTAGGTTAATTAATGTCAAATATCCAAGCAGGCGATGCTTTAAATTTACTAAGCATCGCTCCACAAAATGAAAATCCTAGTAAAGAAAGTACTAATTCACAAAACGATGGAGAGGAATTTTTAAATTCCTTATTGCAAGCAATAAATGAAAAAGATGGAAGCATATCAAAAGATTTTAAAGCATCACAAAAAGAAAACTCAAGCAAAGATAAAGACTTAAAAGACACCAATAATAAACTTTCGCTAGATGAAAAAGATGCTATAAAGCTTTTTGAGGGTGCAAATTTTATGCAAATTCTTTCTTTATTAGAGGTTTTACAAAGTGATAGCAAGGATATAAAATTAAATAAACTTGTCCAAGATAATACTGCCATTTTAGCTCTTGAAAGAAACTTGCACAAGTTGAAAAATATAAAAAATATTAATGAGCTTTTCAATGTTGCAAAAGAGCTTGGATTAAATATAAAAAACATAAAATTTGAACAAATTAAAGATTTAAAAGAAACCTTTCCAAATCTTGATAAAAAAGGTTTTTTTAAAACTTCAAATTTAAACAATAAAGACTTAATTGAACCACAAAAACAAAACAATACTAATGTTTTTCAAGATTTAATCAATCAAAAAATCACTAAACTTTTAAAAGAAGAGCCAAATTCAGGTAAAAATATAAAAAGCAAAGAAAATGAAGGTATTTCTTTGCTTTCTTCTGCTTTAAAAAATATAGAACTCCCAAAAAAAGATGTAAAAGCAAAAGAAAATATTCAAAACATCGATTTTAAAGAAAAATTTATAGAAAAAATTCAAATTCAAGATAATAAAGAAATCAAAGACACAAAAAATATAAAAAATATTAGCAAAAATGATAAACTAAATGATATTGAGCTTATCAATCTAACTCAAAATCCAAACTTAAAAAAAGAAATTAAAGACAAAGAAAAGATAGATTTTAAAGAAATATTAAAAAGTGAGAAATTAACCACCAGCGAAGATAGCTTTAGTAAAAAAATAAGTTCTGTTTTAGAAAATTCAAAAGATTTAAAAACCGAACTAACAAATACAAAAAATATCCAAAATTTACAAAATCAAGATTTGAAAATTAACTTAGAAAATTTACTAAATACTCAAGACAAACAATTAAAAACAGACAAAAATACTCAAAACACAGACAGTTTTAGTGATATTTTTAAAAGCACTAAAGAAGTTATAAAAGATGAAAAAGATCATAGCGAGGAAAATTTAAATTCTTATGTGAAAGAAATGAATAGAGTTTCTAATAATTTTGTAAAAAATCAAAATATTCCTATGAAAGAAACTTTCAATGATTTTGCTCAAGAATTTAAAGAAAAACTAGAAAGCTATAAAGCACCTATAACACGCTTTAGTATAACTCTTAATCCACACAATCTTGGGGAAGTAGAAGTTACCTTGGTCCAAAGAGGATCTAATCTAAACATCAGCTTTAATTCTAATCAAAATACTTTAAATCTTTTCATACAACATCAAGCTGAGTTTAAAAATGCTCTTGTAAATATGGGCTTTACAAATTTAGAGATGAATTTTAACAACCAAGAAAGAAAAGAGCAAAATAATCCACAAAGACAAAAAAACAATAATAATAAAGAAGATAAGGTGAATTTTGAAAAAGAAATTCAAGAAAAACCAAGCTTAGAAATGGTTTTGGCAAAATATTTTTAAATGGAATATTTTTTGCTTTAAGCTTTAAAAACATATAAAAAAGGATTTTTATGTCAAATATAAATACACAAACTCTTCAAGGTCCTTTAGCAGCACTTAATACCAAAGATATGCCAAATGCTAAAGGAAATACCAGAGCTGGAGAAAGCGGTGGGGATGATGGATTGATTTACAATCCTGGAGCAGAACTTGACAAGGATGCATTTTTAAAGCTTCTTTTAATCGAACTTCAACATCAAGATCCAACTGATCCTATGGATACTGAAAAAATGCTTACTCAAACGGCCCAACTTTCAGCACTTGAAATGCAAGATAATACCAATAAGACCATGACTCAACTTGTAAATGCAATGACTAAATTACAAAATTCTATCGCAGCAAGTACAGGTATGAGCGCATTAGCTGCGGTTGGTAAGCTTGCAACAGTTAAAGACAATTATCTTGTAGTAGCAGATGATGATATACAATTTCAAATTAATATGTATTTACCGCAAGAACCACAAAAAGGTAAAAAGACTGATATTGACACTGAAGATTTTGAACTTAAGAAAAATGGCGAAGATAAAATAGATATTACAGGTAAAGTGGATAAAGAAATAGCTGAACCTGGTGAAACTATATATGTAAAATTAGTTGATGATAAGGGTCAAGAAGAAACCGTTAAAGCAGTAGTTGGAGAAGATCAAACATTTAAGATTATAGGACATACTCCAAGTGTTGATATAAAAACAGCAAAAATTGATTCAGCTTACAAATCAGATAGCGAACCTGTAACATTTACTATTTATAACGAAGCAGGAGATCCTGTAAGAACAATGAAGGTTAAAGATATGACCGCTGGTATGAAGCAAATTGTTTGGGATAGAACAGATGATAGCGGAAACCCTGTACCATCTGGAAAATACTATGTAAAAGCAAGCTATATAGGAGAAGATGGAAAAACAGTTAATTCAACATATGGTGCCTATCCTATTACTGGAGTTAAATTTGAAGAAGGTGAAGCCTTAGTTGGTATGGGTGGTAGCTGGGTTAAATGGGAAGATATTAAAGAGATTACAGGATAAAATTATGTTTACGGCATTTTACAATGGAGTAAATGGGGTAAAATCCCAAAGTTATGGTATAGACAATACAGCTCATAATATAAGCAATGTAAATACGGTTGGATTTAAATACTCTGATGTAGCTTTTAAAGATGTATTTTACAGTACCATAACAACACAGTCATACAACAAAGGTCAAACTGGTTATGGTAGTGTAGCAGGAGCTACAAATGATATTTTCGAACAAGGTCCAATAGTTTCTACCGATAATGAATTTGATGTAGCAATTGCTGGAAAGGGCTTTTTTGGTGTAAGTAATGGCAATGGAGTTTATTACACTAGAAATGGCGCTTTTAAACCTGATGCAAATGGATTTTTAGTAGATTCAAATGGTAATTATGTGCTTGGAACTATGAATCCATCATTAAAAGAAATTCAGCTAAGCGATAGGGTTTCAAATATGTTTGGTCAAGTTATGGGACAAAAAGTTACCACGGCTTGGAGTGGAACGCCTGGAGAAAATTTCCAAATAGGTGGAGTTAATACTCAAGGACCTATTTCTGTACCTAAAAATCTTTATTTGCCACCTCAACCAACACAAAATATCACTTGGAGTGGAAATTTAGACACAAGCACTAAAACAGAAGCAGTAAATGTAGATGTAGATGCTTCTAAATTTGAATTTAGTAAAAATGAAGATGGTAGTGTAAAAATTTCAGGTAGTGTAAAAGATGAGCAAATTTATGGCTTAAAACCTGGTGATACTATATATTTTAAAATTACTGATGAAAAAGGTGCTAGTCAAACATTGCAAGCTACTTTAGATGAAAATTTAGCTTTTAGTATTGATAATCAAAAATTAGATAAAGTAGATTTAGAAACAGCTAAGCTAGAATCATCTCATTTAAGTGTAGAAAAAGAAGTAGCTGATAGTACAGAACTTTCTGCAAAATTAATTAATCCTGATGGTTCTACTAGCTGGGTTAAGGTTAAATTAGATAGAGTTTTACCACAAAATGGCACAGACTTAGAATACAAAGCCGTTGCTCAAGTATATGATAATGATGGCAATAAAATAGGTGGAACAACTGAAGGTTTAATCACCTTTAACGAAGCTGGAGCTTTAGTTTCTAATACTCTAAATTCAGTAGATAATAATGGCACAAAAGTCAATATAAACCTTGGTTCTTACTATGATCCAAATATACCAAATTCAGGTTATGATGGACTTCATGCTTTAAAAAATAAACAACCTTCAGTGCATACACAAACAGATGGCAAAGGCGAAGGGTTTTTAAATAATTACTCTATCAACACAGATGGTACTATTATCGCCACTTTTACCAATGGTGATCAAATAGCTATGGCTAAACTTGCTTTGTTTAATTTTACCAATGAACAAGGTTTAGAAAAACTAGGAGAAAATCTCTATGGACAAACTGGCAATAGTGGCAACCCAACCTTTTTACTCGATGCCAATGGAAATTTCAGTACAGCTACTTTTGAAGGTGGAAAACTAGAGCAATCAAATGTGGATTTATCGGTAGCTTTTACAAACTTAATCACCTTACAAAAAGCTTATGATTCAAGTAGTAAAAGTATCACAACAGCTGATCAAATGATACAAAAAGCAATCAACATGAAACGCTAATTTTAGCCTTTCATGATGACTCTTTTGAATTTTTTTCTAAAATATATTTTATTTCTTGCTCAAAAAACTCATATACTCTAAGTTGCACTAAAGCTTCTTCTTCATTTTTATCCATCAAACGCTCAAGCCTATGAAAATTAATCTTTTTTGCATATCTTGGATTTTTTTTTAAAAGCAAGGCAATATTTTTAAGCAAAGCATCCAAGCTAAGCTCATTTTTTAAAACTCTATCTACATATTCTTTAGAAGTTTGTACTAAAATAGCCTGCCTACTTTTATCATCTGGATAAACTTCACTTGCAATATCAGCTAAAACTTGCCAAATTTCTGCTTTTATATTTTTATTTGCCACGATAATGGCAGCAAAAGATTTTGCTCTAAATTCTAAAGACAAATGACTAGGAACAAAAAATTCTCTAAATTTAGACAAAAAGTTTGCAAATATACTCAACATACTTCACCTCAATGTTTTTTAAGATATTTTAAGGTATTATTTCAACTGCCTTCTCTTAGACCTGTGCAATGCTATTTTTAAGCACCGCTTCAGGGTGGGAACACAGCAGAGCACTTAGACTTAGTGTGTGCCGCAGTCATCTGGGAGAGGGTTTTTAAAGTTTAAAATACCCTTTAATATCCTCACAAATTCTAAAGAAATTTACTCCATTAATAGTCGGATTTGTTTTAAAATATTCATACATTCCCATAAAACCGCTTTCAAGCTCTTTAGACTTTACTCCATAGCTAATTGACAAAGCTGCTTCTATAAAAGCTGCTAATTTATCACAATACTTCAAAGCCTTTCCATCAATAGCCTTAAAACGATCCTCATTAACCGCATCTAAACTACCACTATAAACACTTGGTTTGTTATTAAAAATACGATTTTCAAATTCATTTTTTACAAAGGAACTTACTTCATTTTGTCCTTCTCTAATACCAAGTATATAACTAAATTCTTCTCTAAAAGATAGTGGTATAAAAGGTAAAATTTTCTCATTAATAAGCTTCATTTCATACTCATTGATGATTTCATTTAAACCATCTATGCCATATTTTACCGGAGAGATGATATCTCTAGTTAAACTTTCAGGCAAATCATGAAACAGCGCACAATAAAAATTGCTTTCTATTCTACCATCGCATGCTTTTACTTCTAAAGAATAAAAATAAGACAAAATAGCCACTACAAGCATATGTCCTAAAACCGCAGTTTCAGGAATCCTTGGAGTTTGCGCCCATCTTTTTTGAAAACGCAAGCGTCCGCTTAGATCGATTATTTTAGAAATTTTTTGATTAAGAGCTATTTTTCTTGCGCCAATTAATTCATAATAATCTTCTAATTCTTCTTCAACCTTAGCCTTAATCTCATCAATATCACTTAAAAACGAGCTAGTTTGATAAACTATATTAAACTCCCACCTTGTCGCAAAATACGAAGCAGCTTTTAAAATAAGCCTTTCTTTTGCATAATCTTTACCTTGCAAAAAAAGCTCATAGCGTTTTAAAAATGCACCATTTTCTATATCTTGAATCATCGGTGCGATTTTACTTAACACCCAAGCACTTACTTGCTCATTTTTTGCACGCGTTATCTCATGATACACATCAGGGCGTATATCAGTCACTACCACCCTGCTTAAAAACTCAAAAATCCCCGCTTCTATAATAAAGCGCATATTGACATCTTTTTCCATTTTAGCAATGAAATAAGCGATGATAAATTTATGCGCTTGTTTATCAAGCTCGACTAAATTTGTCATTCTAGGATAATCATTCCACCTTGATATAGAAGCAGCTTTAAAAATATGCTCTATTAATTCTACACTAATCATTTATTTCCTTTTTTTTGCTGTGATTTTACTTTATTTTATAATCTTTAGCAAATTTTATTTTGATATTGTGATTTGATATTTTATTGTAAAATAATCTTTAAAACTTATCATCAACATAAATACGAGGTTCTACCATGATTAAATTAAACAACAACCAAGGTTTTGTAAATATAAATGGTAAAAAAATGATGTGGCCGATTTTTGATGAAGTTTTATTTTTTCACAATGATATAGCAACAGTAAAACTCAATGGCAAGTGGGGCTTAATAAATAAAAATGGAGATTTTATAATAAACCCAATATATGACTATATTAGTCACCTTAATGAAAATTTTATAACTATTCAAATAGGTAATAAGTACGGTTTCGCTGACAAAAACGGAAAAATTATAACTGAACCAAAATTTGACGATACGAATGGTTTTTACGAAAATTTGATATCGGTTTTAATAAACGACAAATGGGGCTTTATTGACACAAATGGAGAATTTATAATAAAACCTAAATTTGATTATGCGGGAAATTTTAACGAAGGACTTGCAGATATAAAACTAAATGAAAAATGGGGGTTTATAAACAATAAAGGGGAAATTGTTATAAATCCTATATTTGATGAAGTAGAGAGTTTTAGCGAAGGCCTCGCAAAGATAAAATTAAACGAAAAATTTGGGTTTATAGACAAAAGTGGAAATATTGTTATAAACCCTATATTTGATGAAGTAGAGAGTTTTTATAATAAAGCCGCAATAGTTCAGCTAAATGGAAAATGGGGCTTTGTAGATACTAATGGAAACATTATAAAATAGCAAATATAATTTGATATTATTCCAATTACTAGAACTTTTATTTTCGCATACTCATTATAATTTTAGCAAATTAAAAACTTTCTATATCACTTAACTTAAGATAAACCTCATCATTTTTACTAAGCTCTTTATGATGATAAATGCTAAAAATATGTCTTTCCAAACTCACGCTTAACTCATAAAAATCCCCATAAAATACGCATTCTAAAACATTGGCTTTTAAAGGGGTTTGTGAAGTTGAAATTTGTATATCATTAGGGCGTAAAATGCCATTTTTACTTTGTAAATATGCTTTGAATTTCTCATCTAAAATTGTATTTGGATCTATAAGAAATGCCTCGCCCAAAAAGCAAGCACTATCTATATTTTTAGGCTTGTAAAAAAGCTCTTTAGCGCTTCCATAGTCTAAAATTTTCCCATCCTTAATCAAAGCGATATTATCTGATAAATAAAAAGCATCGTCTTTATCATGTGTGACAAAAATAGCACTAAGCTTATGCTCTTTTAAGATATTTTTGATTTCTTTGCGCATTTTAACGCTTAAAGTGTGATTTAAATTTGAAAAAGGCTCATCAAAAAGTATGATTTTTGGCCTTGCGACTATGGTTCTTGCTAGTGCTACTCTTTGGGCTTGCCCGCCACTTAGTTCATTTGGATAGCGCTTTAAAAGTGTCTTTAAATTTAAAATTTCTAAAACTTCATCAAGTCTTTGTTTTTGCTCGTTTTTACTTAAAGAGCTTATACCAAAACATATATTTTCTTCTACATTTAAGTGCGGAAACAAAGCATAGTCTTGAAACAAAACTCCCACATCACGCTCTTGTGGGGCTAAATACACATTCTTAGAAGCAACTAGTTTATCCCCTATATAAATGCTACCATCATTGATTTCAAAAAAACCTGCTATACAACCAAGCAAAGAACTCTTACCACAGCCACTTTCTCCCAAAATACTGACAATCTCACCTTCTCTTAAACTCAAAGAAATTCCTTTTAAAACCTCTGTTTTTCCAAAAGATTTGTAAAGATTGTCAATTTTTAAGATTTCCATTATTGTCCTTTTTGATTGTTTTTATTTTGCAAATAATGCATTAAAAATGTAGGGATAATCCCAAATAACACTATAATCAAAGATGGCAAAGAAACATTGTAAATTAACTCATTTTCACTATAAGCAAACACAAGCGATGAAAGCGTTTGAAAGCCTGAAGGTGAAAGTATAGTCGAAATAGGCAATTCTTTTAAAATATCCACACAAATAATCACCACAGCCAAAGCCAAATAATGCTTCATCAAAGGAAAATGAATTTGAGTGAAAATTTTAAGTGGTTTTGATTTTAAGGTTAAATTTGCATAGTCTATGTTTTTAGAAATTCGCTCATAGCCTGATTGAGTTGCAAAAATCCCTGAAGCTAAAAATCTCACAAAATACCCAAAAAACAACACTAAAAATCCACCACCTATGGCATATTCAAAAGACAAAAGATCAAAAATATAATTTAACACACCCAAAATCACTAAAATTCCTACAGCCACCACAGCTCCAGGTAAAGAATACCCCAAAGTCGTAAGCCAAAGGATGGCTTTAGAAGCTTTTGTATCATTTAAACGCACCACAAAACACAAATAAAATGCCACTCCCACAATAGTAAAAGAACTCGCCAAAGCCACGCTAAGGCTATAAAATGCAGGTGTTAAGACATTGCTTAAATTTTGTATAAAATCAAACCCAGTCCAATAAACAAGCCATATAATAGGCACGACAAAAGCTAAAAATGCCACTAAAAAGCACCATAAAAAGGCTAGAAATGCCTTAAAGCCTTTTAACTCATCTTTTGGAGTAGGCAAAAACACATTTTGATTAAAGCCTTTTTTACCTCTTTGAATTTTTTCTAAAAGCATTAAAAGTGCGATAAACACAAGCAAAGCTACGCTCAAAGCCACAGCGCTGACTTCATCACCACCACTTCCCCATGTTCTAAAAATTCCTGCACTAAAAGTATCTACACCAAAATACGCCACCAAACCATAATCACTCAAAACTTCCATAGCCACCAACAGCAAAGCACCCACTATACCCACACGACAAAATGGCAAAATCACTTTAAAAAATGTTTTTAAATTAGAAGCTTTCAGTGTTTTAGCACTTAAAATGATATTTCCAAGTCCATAAGCAAAGGTATTTTTAGCAAAAAAATACACATAAGGATAAAGTGCAAAAGATAAAATCACAATCACCCCATAAGCATTCATGATATCTATACGCCTATCAACACCTAAAAAAGTAGGGATTAAGCCTTGAAATTCAAACAAATCAATCCAAACAAAACCCATCACATAAGAAGGTATTGCCAAAGGTAAAATCAAAAACCATTCAAAAAATTTCGAGCCAAAAAATTTATAAAAAGCTATCAAATAAGCACTAACTAAACCTATAATCAAACACAATACTAAAGTCCCAAACAATATAAAAGCACTACCAAAAATATATCGTGGCAAGACATTTTTACTCAAATGTTTTAAGGTATTAATATCTATAAAAGGAAGGTGCAAGATAATAGCAAGTATAGGCAGTATGATTAAACTACAGAAAAAAAAGGTGGCAAAAGACCACCTTAGACTTAAAAATTTCAAATTTTATTTTTCCTTAAAATTATTTCCATTGAACTTCATCAAAAATCATTAAAGCTTCTTTAGCATTACCCCAGTAAGCTTCAAAATTTGGTTTTTCGATTTTAAACTCACCCCATGATTGTAAAATTTTAGCAGGTTTTACTTCTTTGTTTACCGGATACTCATAATTTTGGTTTGTTAAAATTTCTTGTGCTTCTTTTGAAAGCATAAACTCGATAAATTTAACCGCAGCTTCTTTATTTTTAGAAGTTTTTAAAACACCTATACCACTTACGTTAATATGCGTTCCTCTATCATCTTGGTTTGGAAAAATCACTTTTACTGAATTTGCAGCTTCAACATCTTTAGGATTTTTTGAATTTGCTAAGTGTCCTAGATAATAGCTATTTGATATAGCTACATCACCTTCTTTGGCATAAACTGCACGAATTTGATCACGATCTGCGCCTTTTGGAGTACGTGCAAGATTATTTGCTATGCCTTGAGCCCATTCTTTTGCTTTTTCTTTACCCAAAGTATCAATCATTGCACTTAACAAAGAAATATTATAAACATTATTTGAACTTCTTACTAAAACTTTACCTTTAAATTTAGGGTCAGTTAAATCTTCATAAGTTTTAATCTCTCCATCTTTAACTCTATCTTTAGAAGCAACGATAATTCTTGCTCTTGTTGTAAAAGCATACCATTCGTTGTTTTTACCTCTTAATTCTTTTGGAGAAAGTTTTTCTAACTCAGGAGAACTCACTGAAACAAAAAGATTATTTGTGCGAACTTGTTCTAAATTTCCCGCATCAGCAGTCATAAATAAATCTGCTTTTGAATTTTTACCTTCAACTTCCAATCTTTTAGCAAGTTCATTAGCCTTAGCTTGCACCACATTTACACTAATGCCTGTTTTTTCTTGAAATAATTTGAAAATTCCTTTATCGCTATCATAATGACGATGAGAATAAATCGTAAGCTCTTGAGCACTTAAACTCATAGCAGCTAGTAAAGATAGTAAAACTACTTTTGCTTTCATTTTATAAATTTCCTTAATTTAAATTTTGAAATTGATAAGGATTATTATATTAATAATTCACTTTATATTTACTTAAATTGATACACATAATCATTTTAAAATAAAATGATACAAAATTAACATAAATCAAGATATTTTTTCTCTCATTTTTATATAATCATCAAAAATACAATATACAAAGGAGAAAAAATGACACAAGAACAAATTCAAATCATCAAAGATTGTGTGCCGGTTTTACAAAAAAATGGTGAAGTTTTAACTAAAGAATTTTATAAAATCATGTTTGAAGAATATCCTGAAGTAAAACCTATGTTTAATATGGAAAAACAAGCTTCAGGCGAGCAACCAAAAGCTTTAGCAATGGCTATTTTAATGGCAGCAAAAAATGTAGAAAATTTAGAAAATATGAGAAGCTTTGTTGATAAAGTAGCTATCACTCATACAAAATTAAATGTCAAAGAAGAACATTACCCTATAGTAGGTGCTTGTCTTTTAAAGGCTATTAAAGTAGTATTAAATGCAGATGAAACTACACTAAAAGCTTGGGAAGAAGCTTACAAAGCTATCGCACAATTTTACATAGACATTGAAAAAGAAATTTATGCAAAAGCTAAGTAATCATAGGCTTTGATTTTCAAAGCCTATTTTAAAAACGCTATCCCTGCTTTAGCTATTTTTACATCCTCATCTAAGTGTGCTCCACCCACACCTATACCACCAACAACAACTCCATCTATAAAAATCGGCACCCCACCAGGCATAATGGAAAACTTATCATCTAAATAACGAATATCTTCAGGTATTTTACCCTCTTTTACACCTTTAAAAATAATCGCTGTTTCTCTTTTTTGTGAAGTAGCCGTGTAAGCTTTTTTATAACTAGCATTAAGCGTATGCACACCCGCTTTATCATCTCTTAAAACTGCTAAAATTTGACCAGATTTATCTACTATGGTAATGCTTACATGAAAGCCATTTTTTCTTGCTTCTTTCTTTGCAAGCTCCAAAATCCCTTCAACCATTTGTGTAGTTAACACAGGCTCTTTTACGAGCTCAAAAGATTTTGCCATCAAGTTTACTCCTAAAAATACACATAAAATGAGTAATTTTTTCATTTTTTTCCTTTAAAATTTTTCTACCGCATTTTTTGCTAATTCTTTTATATCGCCTTTTAATTCACAAATTTGACCATTTTGTGCGAGTAAAATTCTATCAGCCATATCAAAATACACATCATCATGAGTTATAGCAAATATAGTAATACCTTTTTGCTTTAAAAGTGGCAAAAGTTTAGTATAAAAAAACTTTCTAAACATAGGATCTTGATCGGCAGCCCACTCATCTAAAATCAAAATATCTCTTTTTTCAAGCAAAGCATTAAGCATAGCTAGACGCTTTTTTTGTCCAGCTGAGAGCTTTATAGTGCTAAAAGTATTTTCTACAAGCTCTACTTTTTCATTTAGCTCTAAAATTTCAAGCCAATATACCAAGTCCTCTTTGCTAAATTTCTCATCTTCTAAAACATGCTCAAACAAATGGAAATCACTAAAAATCGCACTAATTAAACTTCTATACTCATAAATATTTTCTGAAGTTATTTTTTCATCATCTAAAAAAATATTTCCTTTAAAGTCTGTAAAAAGCCCTGCTAAAATCATAGAAAAAGTAGATTTACCGCTACCATTTTTACCTATTAAAAATACACATTCGCCTTTTTTAAGCTCAAAATTTACAGGTTTTAGTGTAAATTTTTCATTGTATGCAAAAGATACATCTTTAAAAGAAAGTTTTTGCCAAGTTTTTTTATTTTGACTGAGTTTAAACTCATGAGAATAATTTTCTAAATTTAAATTTGAAATTTTATCTAAAGCGATTTTTGCCATCATAAGTGTAGGAAAACTCCCTATCATAGCTCCAAGTGGCGCTCTTAAAAAAAGCACACTTAAAGCAATAGTCGTAGCACTTTGCAAACTAGCAAGTTCATAGCTTAAAGCTATATAAAACTCCACTCCTACTAAAGCTAGCATAGCACTATTACTCCAGTTATTAGATAAAATATGCAAGATATTTCCCATAGTGGAACTTTTTTTCTTTTTTAGGGCATTTTTTTCAAACTCATTTTCATAATAATACTTTGCTCTTAAAGGATTTAAGGTTAATTCTTTATGTCCTTGTAAAATATTTTGATAGTTTTTTTGCAAAGCATCATCATTTTCTCTAGCATTTTTAAAATAAAAATACACCTTGCTCATCAAAAAATTATCCACCAAAAAAACACACACTATCCACGCTAAACATAAAAAGAAAATTTCCAAAGAAAGATAAGCTATATAAGCACTTACACAAATAATCAAAACACTTGATTGTATAAATTCAGGAAGCCTTAAAAGCCCAAAAGAAATACTACGCACATCATTATTTAAAGAAGCTAAAATCTTTGCTTTGGTGGTGTTTAAAATACTCAAAACACTTGTATCTAAAATTTGTTTTACAACCCTTCTTTGCATTTTAAAAATAAAGCTTTGCCCAAACGAGCTTAGAGCAATTTCTACAAAAGAAGAACTCGCAAAAAATACAAGCAATAAAAGCACAAAATACACGATAATATTTGAGTTTTCAAGACTGGTTTTTAATAAAAACTCATTAATAAAAACTAAAGTCAATACACCTAGTAAGCTTGTAAAAATACTAAAAAGCAAAAAAAGAATGATTTTAAGTTTATTTTCTTTAAAAAGAATAAATATAAATTGCAACTTTAGTTACCACTTAAAAAATACACCCTAGTAGCTAAGTCTTTAAAAGCTTTAGAGCGGATTAGACTTTGACAAGCCTTAGACTTTGAAGTACTTGTAAATTCACTTTGACTAAAAGCATTTAAAGCCTCATCTAGTTGAGTTTTTATACTTTGATTTTTAGGATCTTTCAAAGTTTGATTTTTTAAATCTGCTATATTTTGGGCTTTGCTTTTTTGGGTACTATCAACTATAAATGCCAAAAGTAAAACACTTTCTTTATCTACAAAAAGCACTTTAAAACACTGCTCATCATTTCCTACACTAAAATCAAGTTCTTTGGTGAAATTTTGCAAATTTGATAAATCTTCATTTTTTATATTTGCTACATTACTCATCAAAGCTATACTGGAAAGACTTTCATTTTTTAACACATAAGAACTTACATCATTGATAAAAATTTTTAAATTTCCTAAAGCTTGAGCTGTGTTTGCTTCATCTTTACTTGCGCTAAATTTTGGCAAAGCAACCGCAGCTAAAACCCCAAGTATAATCACAACAAACACAAGTTCTATAATAGTAAAAGCTTTTTTCATAACACGCCTTGTAAGTTTTTTACCTTAGGGCTTATAAGATCATCTTCAATACTTACAAATTCTTTACGCTCATAAGCTTCGCAAGCTGCTCTTGCTATCATCAAAGCATTGTCTGAGCAATACTCAAGTGGAGCTAGCAAAAGCTCACATTGATAGCTTTGGCATAAATGCTCTATTTGACTTCTTAAGCTTAAATTTGCACTAGCTCCACCTACTATGCCAAAACGTTTAAATTTATACTCTTTAAAAATTTTTTCTAACTTGTTTAAAATATGCGCTATGGCTGCTTTTTGAAATGCAAAGGCGATTTTACTTTTACGCTCTAAGCTTAACTCTTCTTTTAAAATTTCCAAACGCACTTGGTTTTTAAGTCCTGAAAAACTATAAGCTAAGTCTTTAGAATGGAGCAAAGGTATGCTAAATTCTAAATCACTTTCTTTTACATTTTTAGCTAAATTTTCTATGATGGCCCCACCAGGATAACCAAGCTCCATCATCTTAGCTACTTTATCAAAGCTTTCTCCAAAGCTATCATCAGTTGTTCTTGCTAGTTCTGTGATTTTACCTTGCTCATCGATAAAAAGCACCATAGTATGCCCACCACTTACAAGTAACACACCCATATCAAAACTAGCTTTTTTATCTAAAAACATAGAGTAGATATGTCCTTTTAAGTGATTAATCGCTATGAGTGGTAAATTTAAACTAATGGCAAGCATTTTAGCCATAGCAACCCCGCCTATTAAACTCACACTAAGACCAGGTTCATTTGTAACTGCTATAGCACAAAGCTTATCAAAGTATTTTTGGCATTTTTCTAAGATTTTAGGTAAAGCTTCGCTGTGTAATCTTGCTGCAAGCTCAGGCACCACCCCACCATAAACGCTATGAGCATTTTCTTGAGAAATCTTTGTATGAAAAATGCATTCAAAACTACTTTTATCTATGATGGCAATAGAACTATCATCACAAGAGCTTTCTATGGCAAGGATTAAGCTTTTCATTGAAATTCCACTAAAATCATACCAATAAATTTGTCTTTTTGCTCTGCTTTTTCTATGGCTTTTGCAGGTATGTTTGCTTTTTTGATTTCTTTAAAATTTGTCTTTTTTTCTAAGGCTTGATCTGCCAAATTTGCATTTTTTAACTCATAAAATTCCACTCTATAAATTTTTCTTTTTTTATCTAAAGAATAACGGCTTTGCATTTGACTTTTACTTATCTCTATACCACTTTCATCATTACCCCTATCAAAACCTATGACATTAACTCTTACACCTACAATAGAAGGAATTTTAAAACTATCTTTTACCATGATTTTTTGAGCAAAGCTAGTTTGTATGTTTTTTCCATCCACTATCATTTCAACACTATCTAGGGCATTTGAAAATTCAAAGTATTCAGGGTATAGTCTAGTTTGCAGGCGATTGCCGTAATTGACTGAGTATGAATTAGCATTTGAAATCACTGCTGTAATTTCATTGCTTGCTTCATAATTTAAAGCTTGATTAACAGGGAAAGGCAAGAAATTTATAGCATTAGTAGGCTTGTCAAGATAAAGTAAAATTTTATCATTAAAAAGTCTTACTTCTAAAGGCTTTTCAATAGCTCTATAAACCCCATTTGGAGTTAGCTCAAAAGTTCTTTGAAATTCTATATTTGCCTTTTTTAGATAATACTCCACCGCCAAAAGATGATAATATACTCTTAAATGGGTTGGTAAATTTTTGCTTGCCTCATTTGCAAAAGCTGCTTTATGATTGGATATTACAAAATAAGTCAAAGCTTTTAACATATCTTTATCATTATTTTCCTGTGTTTTGGTGTTCTTTAAATGATATTGATGTTCTTCTTTTACCAAAGCTTTATTGATATTTTCCACTGCTTCCTTGGCTATACTTTCTAAGTCTGCATATTTTGTAGAATTTACCTCACTTTGATCAATAATACTGGTATTACCCCAGCGGTTTGGATTTTTATCTTTACTTTCATATTGAGGTCTATAAAAACCGCTTCCATCGTGTAAATTTATAACCATATTTACCTCAGGATCCAAAATAAGCTTTTTTATACGCTCTATAGTGTGAAAATCAGGATCGCTTTCATCTATATGAGCAAATTTTCTATTTAAATCTCCAAAATTTCCTCTATTTCTAGCAATAATACTTTCAAAGGCTAAATTTGGCGCGACAATAATTTTACCTTTAGTGATATTATAATCACTCAAAAGCAAACTAGCAGCATGAAACCCACCTGGTTCATCTCCTTGTATGCCTCCAAGGATTAAAACTGTGTTGTTATCATCTAAGCTTTTTCCATTTTCTTTCACACTAAATTCTAAAGCAAAAACTGCATTTATAAAAATCAAAATACTTAAAAAATATCTCACTTCATTTCCTTATCTAAATAAAGCCTTACTTGTTTATCATACTCAAAAACATCTTCAATTTGGTTAATCTTTGGTACACCAAAATGATCTAATGCTTTAAAAATTCCTTTAGCTATGTCTAAAAACTGCACTTTTTGAGCTAAAAATTTATACACCATATATTCATTTGCACTATTTATAATCACACCCAAGTCAGGCTCTTTCAAAAGCTCATCTTTGAGTGAAAATATAGGATATTTTTTTAAACTAATTTTTTCAAATTTTAAACTCGGCATAGCTAGCAAATCCAAATTTTCTATAAAGCTTTGATCATGCTCATCTAAAATCGCTTGAGCTATAGACAAACGCATATTTGCATGAGAAAAATACGCACTTATACCACCGTCTTTAAACTCACACAAAGCATGCACTAAAGATTTTCTTTCTATCAAAGCATCTATTTGCTTAATACCATAAAGATGATAAGCTTCGATGATTTCAAAAAGCTTATTGCACATACTAGCACTATCTATAGTGATCTTAGCTCCCATACTCCAGTTAGGATGCTTGAGAGCTTCTTTTACACTGACATTTTTTAAATCTTTGATTTTATAATTATAAAAGGCCCCGCCACTTGCTGTGATGAAAAGCTTTTTAATGTTTTTTCTTTTATCTATCAAGCACTTTAGTGCTGCATGTTCGCTATCTATGGCTTTAATTTTGGAAGTGTCAAAAAATTTCCCTGCTACTACTAGGCTTTCTTTATTTGCCAAGGCTAAAGTTTTACCAAGCTTTTGCGCCATAAGACTTGAGTTTAACCCTGCAAAACCTACTATAGCATTTATCACCAAAGAGCTTTTACACTCAGCTATCATCGCTTTTAAGCCCTCTTGGCCACAAAAAATCTTATCATGATCAACCAAGGTTTTATCTTTTTCATCTTGGATACATACAAATTTAGGTTTAAAAAGAGCTATTTGCTCATTTAAAAGCTTGATATTTTTACCACAAGATAAAGCTTCTATGCTTATGTTTTTTTCTTTAGCAATAAAAAGAGTATTAACCCCTATACTTCCCGTGCTTCCAAGTACAATCATACTAAAGTTGCCATTGCAAATGCTGCAATGATAACAGCATCAATTCTATCTAAAACTCCCCCATGCCCTGGGATTAAATTACCGCTATCTTTAATGCCTGCTTGTCTTTTAAAATAACTCTCAAGTAAATCCCCTATCACAGCAAAAATAGCTACTATTAAAGATATATAAATACTTTTTACCAAGCTAAATTCAAAAGAGCCTATGATAGTTCCTAAAATCCCTGCACAAACTATGCCACCAACAACCCCTTCTAAGGTTTTATTTGGGCTTGTTGGAGAAAAAGCTCTCTCACCAATGAGTTTTCCTATAAAATACGCCCCACTATCGCAAGCAACGACAATCGCTATAAGCCAAAACAATACAAACATACCCTCATAGCTTAATACTTGATAGAGCATTAAAATAGGCAAAGTAGGATATATATAAGGCATAAGTTCATTTAAATTTTCACTTTTTTTATAAACTAAATATCCCAAAATCAAAATCAAAGCCATAAGTCCTATAAAGAAAGGTTTATCTAAAAATGCTCCTATTGCAAAAATACACAAAGCCACAAAAGCACTTGCATGTTTGCTTTTAAACATAGCTTTTGCTTCATTAAATGCCAAAAACAATAAAACACCAAAAATCGCAAAATTAATAAAAAAATTATCCACTAAAGCAACAACAGCTATCACAGCTATCATCACAATAGCACTAAAAATTCTTGTCTTTGAAAACATTTTTATCCTTTCTATATACTTAAATCAAGCAAGTGAGAGCTTTTTTTAACCACTTCTTGCTCTTCTTGTTCATCTTCATCTTCTTGCTCTTGTTCTTGTTCTTGTTCTTGATGATGTTTAGAATGTTTCCTTTCTTCCTCTTGTCTTTCTTTTACTTCATCGCTTACTTCGTGGGTTTGATTAACTTTTTCAAGTTTTTCAACTGCCTTTTCTTTTGCTTGAAACTCACTCATATTTACTAAAGTTGCAAAAGAATCTTTTGCTAGTTCATTGCTTACTTGTGCTGAATGTACCGGTGCATTTTGGTTAGCATAATTAACGCCACCTATGGGACTTATAGGCATATTCACTCCTTTAAAATGCTTATAGTCTTATAATTTGTATAATTTACAAAAGCCTTTTCTCTAACCTTAACAAAATTCTTACTCGTATAATCGACCAAATAAGCTCCAGAGCTTAGCTTGGAAAATTCCACACAAAGTTTTGCTGCAAATTCTAGCACTAATTGACTTATTTTTAATTTATTTGAAGTGATGATCACATGTGCACTAGGATAATCTTTCACATGCAACCAAATATCATCTTTTTTAGCTATTTTTAACAAGTATTCATTAGCTTTTTCATTGCGCCCTACGCTGATTTTAAACTCATCAAAATAAAAACTACTAACCCCTGTATTCAACTCTTCTTTTTTGGTTTTTTTACTTTTTTTAGGCATTAAAACTTCTAATTCTCGCAAAGAAGTGCTTTTAGTGATTAAATCTTTTAAATTGATTAAAAAATCAAGTTTTTCACTTAAAATTTCTCTTTCTATGTTGATATTTTTAGCCTTTTGTTTTAGCTTTTTAGCCATTTTATAAAATTCATTCGCACTGTTTTTAGGTGTATCTTCGAGTTTAAAAGCAAGTTCATTTGCATTAAAATCTTGCAAAATAAATTCTCTTTGATAATCTTTTAAAGAATTTAAATTAGCAAATAAAACATCTGCTTTTTGGCTTAATTCTTGAGCTTTTTTTAATAAATTGCTTTCTTGTTCTAAATTTTCTATACTCTCTTTAAGGGTAAAGATTTTTTTATCTACATTTAAAAGTTTATTTTCTTTTATGTCTTTTAAACGATCTTGCTGTAACTTTTTAGCACTTTCTTTAAAATATGCATTAAAATCATCAATCTTTACAAATTCTTCTTTGATCTCATAAGCTTTTAAAGCTTGGAGTTTTTCGCCTATTTTTACAATACGGTAGCTTTTATCTATATGGCGCAAAGCTTCTATGATAATATCATTAGTGTCTGTGATGATTACATTAGTGTTTTTTCCTGTAAATTCAAAATAAATCTTAGCCCCATAAGCTTTGTAAGATTTTTCTGATAAAACTTCAAAAGATAAAATTCTATTATTTTCTAATACTTCTAAATTTAAAATCTTTGCATTAGAAAAATATTTTTTTAACATAAAATCAAAAGGTGCATTATAGACTTTTGCTTGGAGTTTATCTTGGTAAATTCCACTTTTTCCGCGTGTTAAATCTAGTATAAAAGCTTGATGATCTAAGCTAAGCTCTAAGATATTATCATCAAGGCGTTTGAGATAATTTAGTCTTTGGCATTGTTTAAAATAATCTTTTATTTGTATTAAATCTGTATATTTCATAAATGTATTATAAAATATTTTGATGAATTTATGAGGTTTTTATGAGTGAAAAAATTCCCTATCCTTGTGTGATTTTATGTGGCGGAAAGTCTTCACGTATGGGAGAAGATAAAAGCTTATTGCAAGTAGATGATAAAAACTTAACTCTTTATCAATATGAAAAGATGTCAAAAATTTTTAATCAAGTTTTTATTAGCACCAAAAAAGATAAATTTCATCAAAAAAACTTAGCACTTATTTTAGATGAGGATTTAAACAACTATTCTCCACTCATTGCCTTAAATTCTATACTTAAACATTTTCAAAATACCTATGTATTTATCCTTAGTGTAGATACTCCGAGCATAAGTAAAGAAAGTATTTATAAGCTTTTTCATCATCTAAAAGCACAAAATATACTCTTAGCAAGCACAAAAAAACACAAGCATTATTTATGTGGATTTTATCATAGTAGAAATTTTGAAAAAACTTTGCAATTTTTACAAGAAAATAACCATAAACTAGCTCTTTTTTGTGATACAATGAAAGCAGAATTTATAGAATTTGAAAATGAAAATGAATTTATAAATTTAAATTATTTAAACGAATACAAAAAGTGGCTTCATGAAAAGGACAATTCTACCCATACTATGTGCTTTTAGTGCTTTAGCAAATGAGGATTTAATCAATCAAGCCTTAGAATATGAAAGGCAAGGTAAGTACAAAAAAGCTATGCAAATTTATAAAAGCTTAGCTTTAAAAGATACAGCAAAAACAAAAAATTTAGAACTTTCTCTTAATAATGAGCAAAATACAACAAAAGAACGCAAAATAGATGATTTTAACCCAAGAAGCGAAGCTTTGGCAAATTACCTTGGCACAGAAAAATCATACAATCCTTTTGGTATTAGCACGCATAATCTTAGTTATTTTATGCCTGTTTCTTATAGTTTTAGCAAAAGAGATTATAAAAGCACTGAAACTAAATTTCAAATTAGTCTTAAAAAAACTCTTTTTGAAAATCTTTTGGGTTTAAATGAGAGTTATAACATAGCTTATACACAAATTTCGTGGTGGCAGCTTTATGAGCATTCATCGCCTTTTAGAGAGACTAATTATTTGCCTGAATTTTTCATCAATTTTCCTATAAGTGGGCATGGAGCTTTTGAAAATTTAAAAAATGTACGTGTTGGTTTGTTGCACGAATCAAACGGACAAGATGATCCAAAATCAAGATCTTGGAATAGAATTTATCTAAGCAATGCGTGGTTTTTTGGGGACTTTGTGTTTATACCTAGGGTTTGGCTAAGAATTCCTGAAAAAAGCTCAGAGGATGATAATCCCGATATAGAAAAATATTTGGGTAATTTTGATATCAATCTTGCTTATACTCAAGATGATTATTTTATCAATATCTTATGGCGTAATAATTTAAATTTTGCTAATAACCGCGGTGCAGTGGAAATAAGCGGAGCTTATAAAATCTCTAACAATGGCTTGTATATTTACACTCAGTATTTTAATGGTTATGGTGAGAGTCTTATTGAGTATAATAAATCTTCAAGCAGACTCTCAAGCGGAATTTTGCTAATGTATTAAAATGGAAAAATTTTGTTTTATTAAGTTTATCATTAACGATGAAAAATCTTTTAAAAGATTATGTGAGTTGTTTAATTATATTAAAATTTTAAAAGATGAAAATTTACAAATAGAAGATTTATACACAGATGAAAGTATATATAATTTTTATAGCAAAAAAGAATTAGAATATTTCTCAAGCAAAGATTGCTGGGAATTTGATGATATTTTTGATTGTATAGGAAATGGAGAGTATTATTTTCACTCCATAGAAAAAATAGAGGAAAATATTGCCAAATTATATTTTTACCCCGTTTCTTTTCCTTATGGTGGAGTTGAACCTATAATCGAGTTTATAAAATCATTCCAAATGAAAATTCTTACAATTGATTGTGGTTATGTGGAAGAATTTGAATATTAAAAGCCTTTTTAGACTTTTAATATTAAAGCAAGCAAAATGCTATAACACTACCTAAGATAAGTAAAGAGCCATTAAAGCATAAAAAGGTTGGTATACAAGTATCTTTGATATGATCACCTTGCTTATCTGCATTAAGCCCTACGCTCACTCCCAAAGTCGTTTCACTAGCAGGCGATCCTGCATCGCCTAAAGCTCCAGCAACACCGATGATAAAAATAATCGCAGCAGGTGAAAAACCAAGTTCTATACATATAGGACAAAACAAAGCAGCGATGATAGGAATAGTACCAAAAGAACTACCTATGCCTATGGTAATTAAAAGCCCTATAGCTAGCATGATAAAAATAGCTAAAAAGTGACTTTGCTCCATAAAAGGCACGCTTGTTTTTACAAGCTCAGCTATACCTCCACTTTGTTTTAAAACCTCCCCATATCCTGAAGCAACAAGCATTACAAAGGCTATATAACCCATGATTTTAAGCCCATCATCAAAAACTAGATTAACTTTGTTATACTCTACTCCGCCCAAAACCACCATCAATACAAAACCCAAAAGTCCTGATAAAGGTAAATTATGCGTTAAAATTTGCAAAATCAAAGTCAGCAAAAGACCAGCTAAAACGCCCCATTCTTTTTTACTCATTTTTAAATTTTCAAAATCCATTTTGGCAATTTGCTCTTCTTGATATTCTCTTGGTTTAGCATAAAATACAAACACAGCCAAAAACAAACCAACTAGCATACAAATAGCCGCAAAAGCCATAGTTTGAGAAACTTCTCCTAGGCTAATTTGCACTCCATTTGAATTTAAATTATCCACAAGCAAAGTTTGAAAAATAAGCCCAAATCCCAAAGGTACCACCATATAAGGAGTTGTAAGTCCAAAAGTTAGCGCACAAGCAATAGCCCTGCGGTCTATTTTTAATTTATTAAAAAGCTTTAACAAAGGTGGGATCAATAAAGGCACAAAAGCCACGTGAATAGGGATTAAATTTTGTGAAAAACAAGCAATAAATGCCAAAGAAAGTATAAGTAAGTATTTTTTATGTGAAATATAATGCGAAACTATTTTGATCAAATATGCCGTTAGATTAGTTTTTGATATAGCAGCAGCCACTGCTCCAAGTAAAATATAACTTAGTGCTGTTTGTAAATTTCCTTGCATACCATCGATTAAAACTTTCATAGAATCCATCATAGCTTGCGGAAGTTGAGTAAAAAACTCCATCAAAGTTAAATGCTCTACATTCATAAATTTAGACCAAACACTTACAAAAAGCCCAGAAAGCAAAACACTAAGCAAAACATTAAACCTAAAAAAACACAAAAGCGTCATCAATACAACGCCTATAAATACTGGATTAGTTAAAAGCATTACTTTCCTTAAATCAAAATAATTGCACATTTTAAATAATTTTCTTTAAAATACCATTTAAGTTTAAAAAATTTAAGCAAAAATTGCAAAATAAAAGCATAAAATGATAGTTTTTACTTTAAAAAAGGATACAAATGAGAAGTGACGCGATCAAAAAAGGACATTTAAAAGCACCAAATCGCTCTTTACTTAGAGCATGTGGTTTAAATGATGAGGATTTTAACAAGCCTTTTATAGGTGTGGCAAATAGCTATATAGATATCATTCCAGGACATTTTTTCTTAAACGAATATGCAAAAATCATTAAAGATGAAATTCGTAAAAATGGTTGCATTCCTTTTGAATTTAATACTATAGGTGTGGATGATGGTATAGCTATGGGGCATGATGGTATGCTTTATTCTTTGCCAAGTCGTGAAATCATCGCAAACTCTATTGAAACAGTAATGAATGCACACCAACTTGATGCACTAATTTGTATCCCAAATTGCGACAAAATCACTCCAGGTATGCTCATGGGGGCATTAAGAGTTAATGTGCCGACTATTTTTGTGAGTGGTGGGCCTATGAGAGCAGGAGTAAATAAACACGGAGAAAAAATCAGCCTAAGTTCTGTTTTTGAAGCAGTGGGAGCTTATGAGGCTAAAAAAATCGATGAAAATGATTTAAAAGATATAGAATGCAAAGCTTGTCCTAGCGGGGGATCATGCTCGGGTATGTTTACCGCAAATTCTATGAATACTTTATGCGAGGCTATGGGTATAGCACTAGAAGGAAATGGAACTATTTTAGCACTTAGTAAAGAAAGAGAAGAGCTTTTAAGAAAGGCTGCGCGTAGAATTTGTGAAATTGCTCTAGATGAGCGTTTTAAAATTCGTAATATCATTACTAAAAAGTCCATTAACAACGCTTTAGTTGTTGATATGGCTATGGGTGGAAGCTCAAATACTATCTTACATATGCTTGCTATTGCCTATGAAGCGGGTGTAAATTTAGATATAAAAGAACTCAATCACATCAGTGCTAATGTAGCTCATATAGCCAAAATTGCTCCATCTTTAAATACTGTTTATATGGAAGATATACACAAAGCAGGTGGGGTAAGTGCGGTAATGGCTGAAATAGCTAAAAAACCAGGCCATATTTTAGAACTTGATACTCTAGATATTAGTGGAAAAACTTTAAAAGAACGTATTGAAACTGCTAGCATTAAAGATGAAAATATTATAAGAAAAATAGACAATGCTTATTCAAATGTAGGTGGACTTGCTATACTTTTTGGGAATTTAGCTGAGCAAGGCTGTGTGATAAAAACTGCAGGTATTATGGGTGAGCGTAAATTCAAAGGAAAAGCGGTTTGTTTTAATTCTCAAGAAGAAGCCATTAAAGGCATTATAAAAGGTAAAGTTAAAGAAGGTGATGTATGCGTAATACGCTATGAAGGGCCAAAAGGCGGACCTGGTATGCAAGAAATGCTTAGCCCGACTTCATTGCTCACAGGTATGGGACTTGGTGCTAAAGTTGCACTTATAACAGATGGTCGTTTTAGCGGAGCTACAAGAGGGCTTAGCATAGGTCACATTTCTCCTGAAGCTGCAGAAGGTGGGCTTATAGCGCTTTTAGAAGATGGCGATGAGATAGAAATCGATGTGGATACTTGCAGCATTAATGCAAATTTAACCCAAGATGAAATTAGCAAACGCAAAGTAAACTTTAAAATGCCTTATAAACAAGTAAATTCAAGATGGCTTAAAATGTATCAAAAACTTGTGAGCAATGCTAGCAAAGGCGGAGTTTTAGACTTAGAATAATTTTCTTAATTTCTTAGAGAAATTAAGAAATATCTTTTTAAATGTAAAACAAAAATATGAAAAATTATGTTAAAGTGGCCGGGAGAAAGGGATTCGAACCCCTGGAGGTGTGACCCTCAACGGTTTTCAAGACCGCCGCTTTCGACCACTCAGCCATCTCCCGAAAGAATAAAAATATCAAGTATTAATATCGCATTGGAGGCGACATCCGGATTCGAACCGGAGATCAAGGCTTTGCAGGCCCATGCCTTACCGCTTGGCTATGTCGCCTTGAGTTACCAAAAAGTGGTGCCCGAGGCCGGACTTGAACCGGCACGGAAGAAAAATTCCGAGGGATTTTAAGTCCCTTGTGTCTACCAATTCCACCACCCGGGCGGGTGATAATGGAGCGGGAAACGAGATTCGAACTCGCGACCCCAACCTTGGCAAGGTTGTGCTCTACCCCTGAGCTATTCCCGCTTAAATATAATGATAAGTCGAAATTATACAGATAAAAACTTAAATTTAAATAAAAAATATTTGTTTTTTTATTGCTAAAATATATCCCTATATTATATCAATGAACAAAAATTTTATTTTTTTTTAATTTTTTTAGTTTTACAATACACGTTTAAAAATTTAAAACCAAGGAGTGTCTAAACGCATGTTTAAATTTAACAGCTTATCAAATAAAATAACTATGATAGCTTGTTCTCTAATAGCTATTATATTAATAGTTGCAAATATAATCAACTATTATCAATCCAAAGAAAGCACTAGATATTATTTGGAAGAAATTCAGAAGAAAACTATGTTTGATGTAAATTCAGCTTACAATATATATTCTGGTGCAAAAAGAGAAGCAATTTCATCAATTGTTAAATTTGTAGAAAAAAATCCTAAAGTTGATACTGCAGAAATATTTGATATGTTAGAAACAATAAAAGAAGCTGCTGGCTTTAATGTGGTATATATTGGATTCAATGATGATGGAAAATTATATCAATCCAATAGAATTATCAGAAGTCCAGAAGAAACAGGTTTTGATGCAAGAACAAGATCATGGTATCAAGAAGCTAAAGCAGCAGGAAAGCTTGTAGTATCTGATCCTTATAAAAGTATAGAAGATGGTTCTATAACAGTTTCCTATACAGCTCCAATTTTAGTGAATGGAAAACTTTTAGCTGTTGTTGGTGGAGATTATGATTTGGAGAGATTTTCAAAAGATGTGCTTGTTATGGGTCATTCGCAAAGTTCATATGCAGCAGTTTATGATAAAAACGATGGTAGTATCATTTTTCATGAAGATAAAGACAGAATGCTTACTAAAAATGACCTGAGTATTAATATAGCCAATGCTGTTAAAAGCGATCCTGATTTAATAGATCCAAATAAAGAAGAATCCTTATTTTACGCTAAAGATGGAGCGGGTAAAACCCAAGTTGTAACTTGTAACCAAGCTTTAAATCCAAAATATGTTGTATGCTCCATTACAGATGAATCTGTATATACAGATGCAGTTAATAAAGTTTTATTCCAGCAAGTTATTATTGCATTAATAGCTATTATAGTAGCTTTAATTTTAGTGAGATTTGCTATTATTAAAAACTTAAAACCTATTGCAGTTATCACTACCGGCCTCAACTCTTTCTTTGATTTTATCAACTATAAAACCAAAGATTCAGCTATGATAGATGTTAAGACTAATGATGAATTAGGTGCTATGGCAAAAGCCATCAATGAA